>JAPKEA010000389.1 GCA_028822275.1 Planktomarina sp.
GCGAGCTCGAATCATGACAGCCTGCATGGGGGTGCTCGTTGTAGGGTATACGATTGCTCTCTATGAACTTTCTAAGGGCTCCGATATTATTAGTTTGGCTCAGAAAGGGTTTAATTGTTTTCTTGGCCCCCTTGGAGCACTTTTTGTACTGGGCATGTTTGTAAAGCGTGCAACGCCAGTGTCTGTTATCCCGGCCTTTATTCTAGGTGAGATTACTGGTGTCTGTGCTAGTTACAGTACGGAGCTATTTGGCGTTGATTTTTCAACACATCTTGTAATCGGCTTGGCTTGGCTTGTCACTTTCTTTACTGCGCTTCTCATAGGTTTTATACACTATCAATTCACCGGAGAGCAGGCATCGAAAAACCAGCAAAATTTTATGTGGCGAGCGGTTGTGAGCCAAGAAGAGTCAGGCAATGCCAGTTAGGACAATCTGTTTTGTGCTTAGTGACAGCTGAATTTCTAGGATATGCTGAATAGGGGCAGATAACGATCAAGCATATATTCTGCAGTACAGTTTGAAAATTATATCGATCTAGAGGTTAGTAACTTTGGAATAGGGCGTGGTATGAAAAATATAGTGGCAGCAGTTTTGGGTTTCATTTTTTTTTGGGTTTTGGTGGTCGGTAATGCGGAAGGCAAAGACAAAATAGAATGGGTGCCCTTAAGTATCATCGATGTCAATTCCCTTCCTTGGGATGATCGTTTTCGAATGGGAAGCAAACAGACGACGAAAGGGAAACTTCTTTATGCCAACAAGAGTGGCGCTATTTTATTTTATACCCATTTTTCACCGGGTTGGGATGCTGTTAATAAAGAGCGTCATTACC
This sequence comes from Planktomarina sp., assembly GCA_028822275.1. Classification (GTDB taxonomy): domain Bacteria; phylum Pseudomonadota; class Alphaproteobacteria; order Rhodobacterales; family Rhodobacteraceae; genus Planktomarina. The sequence goes on from JAPKEA010000389.1 coordinate 831, forward strand.
ATAACTTTGCAGAATGGGGTTATGTGCTTGATGGTGATTTTCTTCTTTATGAGTTTGTTTCCCCTCAGCAGAAAAAAGGGACTCTTGTCGAAATGCGACAGGGAACTTGGATGTATCGACCGGCGTTTAGTATCCATGGTAATCGGAGCGATGCAATGGAGAGGCAGCGTGTTACCCCTGGTTCAACCCAGCTACTTTTTGCTGAAGGGGGTAAAAACTATGTTTTAGATCCCGAGAGTCCAATGTATACGGATGACTGGAAGGCGGTTAAGCAGTTTTATCAACCCCATTACCAACATACATCAACACCTGAGGTGATGGAGTGGGAGGAAGATACAGAGTTACCTGGAGTTATGGTTAAATGGTTATATGACGGAATGGCCGGCGGGTTTAGAGCAAAGCTTCGTTATGCACCTCCCGGTTGGAATCATTCTGGCGGGCCAGAGAGAAGTTACTATGAAAAGGCACAGAGATTTTTGTATGTTCTGCACGGGGATATGAAAATCTTGAATACTACTGATCCGGATGATGTAGGGCAGATCGCGGTGGTCACGCAAGACTTTTTTATTAATCAACCACCTAATAGCATATGGGGCTGGGGTGAAGGGGCTCTTACGGACTCAGGAGTTATGTGGCTTGACGTGACCTATGCTGAAGGCACTAAGTCAGGGGGCGGACTGATTGAAGATCGGAACGTACTTCCTTAGGACACGTCATGAAGGTACCTTTTATTCCTCTCTATTCTGTGGAGCCATACTAAAATGGAAGACCTATATCATCAGGTAGTAGAGTCCGTTTCCGAAGGTATCCTGTTTGCTGACAATGATGAAATCATTCGATTGTGGAATAAGGGCGCTGAGGCAATCTTTGGGTATACTGCTGATGAGGCTATTGGCTCGTCGCTGACTCTCATCATCCCTAATCAATTTCTTGTAAGACACCAACGCGGTTATGAGCGTGTGATTAGCACTGGGGAGACCATTTATAAGTCTGAGATGCTTTGTGTTCCAGCCTGCCATAAAGACGGTCGTCGTATTTCTATAGAGTTTTCAGTTAACATTGTCATTCAAAATAGTAAGGTTGTGGGCATATCAGCTGTTATCCGAGATGTAACGGAGAAATGGAATAAGGAACAGGCAGACCTCAAGTCAGCGGACCGATCTTAAGGTTAAAGTAAATTATTGTTTGAGAGCTACTTCTTACTTGGTTTACGCTGCTCTTTATATTCTTTATAGCTGTCAGTTCGGGTTGGCCAAGGTTGGTCAGATTCAATGAACCCAGGGCTTACTTCCTCTACGTATGCGAGTACTTCAGGTGAAATGTCCGACAACTCCATGATCTTTTTTCCATGTCCATGCCAAACATTGACGCCAGTGCGCTGACCCATTTTAAAGAATGGATACCATGGATTGACATGGTGAACATTTAGCGTAGACGGAGCGCTCTTAATGCTGTCATTTCTAATGTCAGATAGTTTGCCCTGAAAGCCGTCAAGATAAAGCAGATTTAGTAAATCACCACTTGATGCTAATGGCCAGTCTTGTGGCGATAGCTTATTCTTATATTTAAAAAAATTAGGTTCAGTTACCCAGATATCGTCACCTGACATAGTCCAAGGGTACTGTTTTGGTGATAAAACAACGTCAAAGGGACCTCCCACTACATCGATGGGACGATTGATCTTTCCGGTAAAAGGGTTAACGAATTGGTCAATACGAGTACTTTCCCCGGGGTTAGTGAAATAAGCAAGGTCATAATTACGAAAATGAAAAGATCCGTTTCCCAGATTGCGCCAGACCATCTTAAGTAGACCTGTCCAGCCCACCATAGCCGCCGTTTTCTCAGGGGTGAAACCATAAATTGTGCCAGAATACCAATAATGCACCATACCGTCTTCGACAGTACCTGCCAGTTTTGCGTAGGCTCGCAAGTTTTCGACGTCGTCGGAGAAATCTATAGCGGATCCATTTTTAGTGGAGTCAGATTTAGCGTGCAGGCCTCCTGCGGTGCTAGCTAAGGATAAAGCACCTAACCCTTGCAAAAGAGCACGTCTGTCCATCTTGGAATTCATGTTATCAACCCCTTTGGTGTTGGTGGTTTTATAAGTGAAAAACTGTATTTCCAGAGTATGATTGGTCTCTTTAATCTAGCGCGCTAATATAGGCTGAGACATCATCGATTTGTTGGTCGGTGGCAAGAATGAGAGCCATACTACGCATCTGATTC
>JAPKEA010000033.1 GCA_028822275.1 Planktomarina sp.
AATGTTATCGACAATTACGGCGACACCAGTCCTTACCGGATCGCAGGCTGGCAAGGCCAATTTTTGGGAAAGCGCGTCCAAATATCCCTGCACCTCATCTGCTTCTAGTTTTGATGTATTTACCGAAATACCAAATACTTGAGCGTGTGGGTTAGTAAGCCGGGCAGACTGAACATTCTGTTTAATAACTGCCTCGATATCCGGTAATTTATACCCATCCATAAAAGCTATTTGACTACGGCTTGCCTCATGACACACAACCAGCGCATCTGGCTGACTGCCGTGTAAAAGCCCTAACGAAACACCGGCGTATCCAGGGTGAAACAGTGATCCCTGACCCTCTATAATATCCCAATGTTCGTCGTTATTAGCAGGGCAAATAGTTTCTGCCGCGCCGGAAATGAAATCAGCCAGAACTGCGTCAACACTGACGCCAGTGCCGGCGATAAATATCCCAGTCTGTCCAGTCGCGCGAAAATCAACATCAATTCCCCGCGCTTTCATGTCGTTTGCGATTGCCAACGTCGTGTACATTTTTCCGACCGCACAATCTGTACCAACCGTCAGCAACCTCTTACCTGATCTTTTGGCCCCATTTCCAACTGGAAAACTCTGCGTGGGATGGCGTACATCAAATATTTTACACCCGTGTCTATCGGCAGTCTTTGCAAGAATTTCTACATCTGCCAGCTTTGCATGAAGCCCAGACGCGATGTCCAAACCCGCCTCTAAAGCCGCACAAAGAGTATCAATCCAGTGAGATGGCAGAAATCCACCAATATTTGCGACGCCAATCAATAGTGTACCCGCACCATGATTTTGAACGGCGTGTTGGGGCGTCATATCTTCAATCCCAAGATCGACCTCGCATCCTTCCAATCGCAGTTGGCCAACGCAAATATCTCGGCGCCAATGGAATACGCCAGTACCAGTTTTGGCTAATCCAAGTTCCGTCGTATCCCCCAAAAATATCAGGTATGGGGTCCTTAATTCTATTAGACTTTGATCCATAATTGGAATTCCTTTTTTTGATTTGGCGGGCGTTGGAGTGTGGAGGGCACCCCCTTGAATTATTAGCGTCCAATCATCTGGTTGATGATGCGGCGCCAAGAACCGGCAACTTGATATGCGATGGGAATTCAGAAGAACGAAAAATTTTGTGTTTGCAGGTCAGGTAATCTGGCCCCTCCGCCTGATAAATGTTCATGAATCGATGCGGGTTTCTGTCATAGGCCGGAAACCAACTGCTATGAACCTGAACCATGATCCGGTGACCACGCTTGAATGTGTGCAGTTTGTCCCAGATGTTGAATGTAATAGGGGTGATTTTTCCAGGGATTAGCGGTTCGGGGTGGCTCATGCTGTTGCGATATTTTGCACGCATGACTTCCACACCTAAAAGCATCTGATAACCGGCCATTTCCACCTGAGTTGCATCGATTTCGTTGCTTTCGACAGTTTCGGGCCCGTCATTGCTGGTGGGAAGCACATCAATCAACTTTACAAAGTAATCCGCGTCAGTCCCCGAGGCTGAAACAAACAAACTCGCCAGAATTGGTCCCGCGATAGTGATGTCTTGCTCCAAAATATTGCTCTGAAAGGTAAGCACATCGGGTCGTATCGACGCTAATCTTTGGTCTTCGACCATCCAAATATCACCGGCTTTATTAACTATACTTGTGGAAAACGGAACAGGGTTGTTGGGGTTATCTATATAGTCGTCAAATTCAATTTTTGAATTCTCATCCGGAATATCAAAAGATAAGAGGCCGTTTTTATGAAAGAACAGGTTTTTCATTTCCAGATCTTTTGGTGGCCATTGATCGAAATTGCGCCAAACGTTATTTCCAGTTTCAAACGCCGTGGCTTTTGCAGGGTTCCAGTTTCCTTTGCCTTTCAAATGATACTCAAAAAACGGGAATACAAAATTATCCTGATAGAAAAGTGACGTCTTGGATCCAAATTTAATATCACCTAGTGAGGCCCCATCAGTACTTGCCCAGCCCCCATGCGACCAAGGACCGATTACAATAGAACTCTGATTGTCAGGCGTCGTTCTTTCTATTGTCTGAAAAATCGAAAGTGGCCCGTAAAAATCTTCTGAATCAAACCATGCGGCGACATTCAAAATCGGATGGGTTATATTTTCCAGATGCCGCAGCGCAACTTGTCTTTGCCAGAAATCATCATAGTCAGGATGTTCGACAAAATCGCTCCAACTTGAAATTTTGCCATCAAAATATTTTTCATTCAGTTGGTCAGTTCGTCCAGCGTTCAAGAAAAATTCATACCCCCAAGGGGTGCCATAATCGAAAGCCTGAACCGCTTTTGTTGTTGTGACGCTCCGATCTTGCGCTGTACTTGCCATCCACGAAAATGTGTACATCAAGCGAAAGGCTCCATTGTGGTGCCAGTCATCGCCGATAAACATATCAGAGGGTGACGCTTGCGGAGACGATGCTGCGAGGGCCGGATGTGGATCAATCATACCCATCACAGTTGTCCAACCGCTATAAGAGATGCCCCACTGTCCAACCTTACCATTGTGGCCACTGATATTGTCCAACAACCAGTCAATCGTATCAAAGTTGTCAGTGCTTTCGTCAATCGCAAAAGTATCAAACTTGTCATTGCGGATCGGTCGTTGAACAACAAATTTGCCCTCTGATTTGTAGGTCCCCCGAATGTCCTGAAAAACGAAAATGTACCCCTGTTTTACAAACTCGAAAGAAGGGGCCATTTTCGAAAACTCGGGGTATTCTTCGCCATAGTGCTTGATTGAATAGGGTGTTCTCAAAAACAAAAATGGATATTCGGATGTGCTGTCTTTCGGCGTGTAAACCGCTGTACACAAATGGATTCCGTCACGCATCGGAACCATGTATTCTTGCTTATCGTAATGTGCTTTCAGATCATATTCGGTATCGGTCACACGGATGTCCCCACGCAAACGAATTTATTGATTGCCTTTTTCATAATAATTCACCCAATGTGTTGATCAGGTTTTCCAGTTGCTCACGCGAATGCGTGGAAAACACAGCGATACGCAAAGTTTCGCAGCCCGGAGCATCTGAATATCCTCCCGCTGGTACGTGCCGTACCAAAATTCCCCGCGATGCCAACTGTCGGCTGACTTCGGCCAAATCAGACGGCCCACTAATATTCAGGATCGGAACCGGCGAAGATTTAATTTCCAGACCGATTTTTAACAGGCCCTTTTGAAGGTGAGCGACGTTTCCCTGCAGTTTTTCCCGTATTTTTGGATTACTTAATAATTTTAACCCCGCACATGCAGCAGCAGCAGCGGGGATCGGGGGGCGAGAAGCGCCCACCATCAAATTTGCGTTTCGTGCAATTTTTTCCGCAATTTCGGACGACCCGGGGATTAGCCCTCCATATCCGCCAAATGCTTTGCTGAGTGTGCCCGCTAGACAATATTGCGCTCCCTGAAGCCCAAAATGGTCAAACGATCCGCGACCATTCGGACCAAGAACACCAACGCCATGGGCATCGTCGATACACAGGATCGCAGTGTCGTAGCTTTGCATAACCTTGGCATACTCGTCCAACGGGGCTAAAGCCCCGGTTGACGGGAAAACACCATCCGTAAGGATCAACGGCCGGTGGCCTTTCCCAACGTGTTTATCAAGTAATCTGGCCAGATCAACACTGTTGAGGTGTTCAAATTCGAAAATGGGTTTTTTGTGAGACCGCAACGCATCGAAAATACAATAATGCGACTTGGTGTCGACAAATATCAGATCAAAATCATCACGAAGGGCATCTAGCAGAACCGACACACTCAGATACCCGGAGGCCATATAGGTAGCTGATTCAGTGCCAAAAAAATCGCACGACGCCTTTTCCACATCATCGTAAATATCAATCGAAATTCCGGTTGCAGGCCCCAGACCGAACTGATCCCCGGCACGGCGCGATGCGGCGATCACATCGTCATTGCCGTGTAGCGTGTAATAGCTTGTGCCCATAAAATAATCGGTTGGCCGTCCGTTGATAACCACGGTCGCCCCAAGAGGAGATTCCATACGATAAGGCGTTTCCATTTGTTATGACCTAAGGTTATGGCGAGTGGAAAATTCGATTTTTTCCAAAGAATTCAGATATTCCTGACTAATTTCCGCACCGATCCCAGGTACGTCTGGCAAGCTTATTTGGCCTTTGGGACCATACACCATTCCCCCCGAAACAGGATCATCACGCAGCATGTCAGCGCCATCAAGGTCAGCAAATATGATGTTGCGGCGCGCGGAAACAAGATGCGCTGCTGCAGTTAATCCCAAACGTGTTTCAGTCATGCAGCCGACCATGCAATTTATCCCCGCCGCCTCAGCGATGGCATTGATTTGCAAGGCTACCAATATGCCTGACGATTTCGCCAGCTTGATATTAAAGTATTTGCAGGCCTGATGTGTGACCAGTTTCACAGCATCATGGGCATCAAACAATGCCTCATCGGCCATGATTGGAATTGTCGTCGAGCGACTGATCATTGCTAACCCTTCAATGTCCCAATCGCGCACCGGCTGTTCGCAATACTGAATGTCATATGGTTCTATTCCCACCAAGGCTTTTTGGGCTGAAATACGGTCCCATCCTTGATTGGCATCCACTCTGATCAAAGTGTCCGGCCCCAGCGCCTGACGAATGGACTTCACCCTTTCAATATCAGTTTCATAGTCCGTACCAAGTTTGATTTTGACGGCTGGAAAACCGCGTGCCTTGTGCTCCAGAGCATGGCTCACCATTACACTTGGGTCGTCGATCCCAACCGTATTATCCGTCGTCACCTCGCGCTTTTTTCCACTGAGAAACTGGTATAGCGGCATCTTTGCTGTTTTTGCCGCGATGTCATACAAAGCCATATCAAACGCAGACCGGATTGTCGGGTTGCGAGGCAGAAATGCACACATCTGCTGCACACGACCCTCAATATCCAGGGGATCGGTCCCGAGGATTAGTTTGGCCAGATCCTGCGCCGCTGCATATGCGGTTTCAAGTGTTTCACCGACAACTGGTGTAAACGGGTTCGCCTCGCCCACTCCATAAACTGACTGGTCGGTATGAATGCGAATGAACACGGTTCCGGCCACGGTCGTTTCGCCAATAGCAATGCGAAAAGGTCGTTTCAGCGGAAGATCAGCTTTGAATATTTCGACTTTTGTTATTTGCATAAAATGACCTCAAATATCTCATTGTGGAGTTGTCAGTTGCGTCGTGCCAAAAACATAGGCCCAATACGGATCCCGGATTTTCCACAATCCCCGATGGCCCCAAGCTCAAGGGCCTCGTCGGGATAGAGTGTGCCCTGCATTTTGTATTGGTTTTCACCGATCGGTTCACAAACATGGGCATAAAAAAATTCGATCAGGCATGTCAGTTTGCCGTTTTCGACGGACAATGTCGTAACATTGAAGTCGGGACCGTATTCGCCCAGATGCGGCGCGATACTGGGATCAATTATGCTATCTTCAACAGGATCTGTTTTACGCCATTCCTGCTTTTTCCAGACCATTTTATCCGTATCTGGAAATTCAAGATTCAGGTGATCGTACAACGAACCTTCGCTATAAAGACGGCCATCTATCCCAAATTCTGTTTCTGATTTAGGTTTAATCTGCAGCGGCATACCATCGCCCAGCAGGTACAAATTTCTACCGTGTTTTACGACCTGCACCAATTCCCCTGACTGCAGGTTTTCATAAACACCTGGAAACGACTTAAATTGAGTTGCCGAAATCTCTGAATAACGATGGCGCAGTGCGGGGGCTGCTCCCGTATTTCGCGCCGCCAGTGCATATCGAAGCCCGGTATCTGCAAGGTGAACCGAAATGCTATTGGTAGCATCCAGTGTCGAAATCACATGTGCGCCAAGTCCGGCATTTGGCAAAAGGATAAACTGAGACGCGAAACCATAAACCGCGCCGCCATGCCCAACGGAAACCCACCCATCCAGATCGCTGATCGAAAAATTCAGACCGTACCCGACACCATTGCGGCGATGGCCAATAACGGTCCACATCAGGTTAAGAGATTTAGGGGAAATGATTGACTTTCCTTGCGGTGAAAAACCACCCCGTAATAAGCATGTCATAAATCGTTCCATGTCGGGCATGGTTGAATAAATGTTGCCAGCGGGGCCGGGAAGATCGAACACCGGCGCAGCAAGATCACCGTGCAAATTCCACATATTGGCCGGTGCAAGGTTTTCCAGAATTGTCGGCGTCGAAATGATCTCGGTATCGTTCATGCCAATTGGGATAAGAACATTAGCATTCAGATAATCGGGAAAACTTAGACCAGAAACAAGTTCGATTACCCGACCAACAATATCAATTCCTGCATTGGAATAGCTAAATACACTTTTACTCGGATCCAGTTTCAGAATTGAGTGACCAAGCTCGGATATCATTTTTTCCAGTGACGGAAGACTGTCATCAAGATAATGACCGCTTTGCGGCTCACGGATCATACCGGCTGTGTGGCTCATTAGTTTGCGCAACGTGACCCAATCACTGTCGGGATGATCATTCTTCCCGGCGAACGGGTTTTCTGGCGCGAAGCCTGGGATATAGGTCGACACATCCGCATCAATATCGACCAAACCACGTTCTGCCAGTTGCATCAGGCAAATCGCGGTAAACATTTTGCTTAGGGATCCAATGCGAAACGTCGTTTTATCGGTGAACTCGTGCGACAGGTCATCGCGCTGAATATAGCCGCTGGCAAGCGTCGTATCGCGATCAACCAGACTGTAAGAGATCGACGGCAACTGTTTGTCTGCAACCTCAAACGCAATACGGGCTTTGAATTCTTCTTTTGGAAATGGCGTCGACATCGTCATGATCTCACTCCTTATTTCTGGACAATGTGGGGATCGAGTATGTCGCGCAGCGCGTCGCCAACCAAATTCCATGAAAATACAAACAAAAAGATTGCCATGCCGGGGAAAAACAGTGTGTACCAGTATTTGAAGGGTTCATCGCCCTGCCCGACGATCCAGTTGCGTGAGTAGCTGATGAACTGGCCCCAGTCTGCATAGCCGGCTTCGCTGCCTACGCCCAAAAAGCTAAGCGCTGAGGCCGCCAGCACCATAGAACCAGTTGCCATCGTTGCAAGCACAAGTACCGGAAACATCGCATTGGGCAGGATATGGCGAAATATCAGCGAAATATCCCGTACACCATAGGCCTTCGCTGCATGAACATAGTCCATTTCCTTGATACGCAATATCTCACTTCGGATGACGCGCGCGTAGCTCATCCAGCCAAAGGCCGATAATGCGATCATCATCGTACCGATGCCTTTGCCAAGCAAAGTGGTTAGCACCATCGCTGCAATCAGGAATGGAACGGCCATGAAAATGTCGACTATACGCATGAGTATTTCGTCGACCAATCCACCATAATATGCTGCGATGGATCCGATTGTAATGCCAAAAATTGAAGAAACAAGAACAACGCCGATACCAATTTTAAACGCGGTTCGTGTTCCCCAGACCAGTCCATAATAAATATCGAACTGGCCTTGTGTTGTACCAAAATAATGATCGCGCGACATTGGTTCTGGTGTTGCCCAGAACGATGATCGCGGCGTGTCATAAGGGCTGATCTGAAAGGATTCAGGCGGGGCAATAATCGGTGCGAAAACTGCAACCAGAACAAAGAATAACAACAGCAATATCCCCAGCAGCGACAGCGGGTTCTTCAAAAGATATTGAATAATTTTCATCGCAGAGTCACACGCGGGTCTATCAGCGGGTAGAGCAGATCAACGATGAGATTGATAAGAACCAATACAACGGCGAAATACAGAGCAAACCCGAGCACCGCCGGAAAATCTAGGTTTGCAGCGGCGTGAGCGGCGAACTGACCCAAACCATGATAGTCGAATATGGTCTCGGTTATCACAACACCACCCATCATCGCGGCCAGCTCCATCCCGGCCATTGTTGTGACGGGTAGCAATGCATTGCGGCGTGCATGTTTGTTTTCCACGACTTTATCTGGCAACCCTTTGGCACGAGCGGTTCGAATATAATCTTGCCGCATGGTTTCGAGCATTGATGTGCGCATTACCCGCGTCATGTTTGCCAGATTGATATATGTAAGCGTGATGACCGGCGCGATCAGGTGTCGCAAGGAATCCCAGAATAATGCCCCTCGTCCATTCAAAACAGTGTCGATCAGATTTGATCCTGTGTATCTAATAAAATTAGTGGATGCGATTTCAGTTATCGCCCATTGGGACAGGCGACCGGGTGGGAACCACCCAAGATATCCGTAAAAGAAAAGTAGCATTATCAGCCCAAATACAAAGGTTGGAAACGACCACCCAACGATTGCGAATATTCGTATTATGTGATCGGGCAGTTTATTCAGGTTTGCACCTGCTTTGGTCCCCAGCCAGATTGCCGCCAGAAAACTGGGAATGAATGCCAGAACTACTAATTCTGCCGTGGCGGGGAATAAGTTAAGGAGAACTTCGGCAACCGGTGTACGAGCTGTTTCGGACCAGCCCAGATTGCCATTCAGGACATTTTTCAACCATCCCCAGTATTGAGCTAAAAACGGATCGTCCAGCCCATATTTTTCAATCAGGGCGTCGATTTGTTCTCGGCCACCCTTCAGATCGGCATTGCTGGTGATGTAGGCTGATATTCGTTGCACCGGCGACAACAGCATTTGTAGGCTGAATATCATCAGTGAGAGTGCGGCGAACACGATCGGAAGAAATAACAGTCTCCTGAAAACATAGTTTAGCATGGTTTTTCCACATTTCCGAGGCAAGGGTATGCCATTCCGTATTCCGACATAGTCGTATTCACCGCACTTTTAGTTTGGGTTTATTGTTCTACTTTTGAGATATTGTAGAAGTTCCAGGCGCCGTACAAAATCTTATTGTGTACGTATCCCTGTACCCAGTCTCTGGTGACGTTGGATGTCACCGCTTCCCACATGAATTGTGTGGTGGCATAGTCATAGGTCATCTCTTGCAATTTAGCATAGATCGGCTCACGGGATTCAGGGTCATTCATCGCCCATGCTTCTTCGAGCAATGGGTCAAAATTCTCCTCTAACAACGCTCTATAGCCGTCACCGCTGAATCCGGCGACCAATCCTGTGCTTGCAAGATAGTAGGACGCCGCACCCAATGGTCCACCTGGGTCAGAATAATCTGGTCCCCACCCCATGTAAGTCATGGGAGATTGTGGATTTGGCAGTCCGCGGGTTTTCTCGCGCAGTGCAGCAGAGGTCAAAGACTGGGTTTTGAGGCGGAATTTTGGATTTAACCGAGCCAGATTTTGCTGCAACACGGCTAATGCGCCTGCAGCCTCATCAGTCCCTTCCTGGAAGTATGCGGTCATTTCAAAACCGACATCCCAGAGCTTACCATCAAAAGCGGCTTTGAAGTGCTCGGTCGCTTTTTCCGCATCAAAACTGTAAACTGGGCTGTCCGGGCGATAGCCCATTATTCCGTTCACTGTTGGACCGCGCAGTTGAACAGTTCTGCCCAACTGAATTTGCTCTAGCAAGACCTCGTAGTTTTGAGTGTAGTTAAACGCCTTACGTACATCCAGATCACCAAAGAAGTTTGGCGGAATGCCTTTGCCGTCAAGTTGACCGCTGCCGATTGCTTCATTGTCTTCAGCCGCAACGGGCCATGCAAAAAACAGTGAGCGACCATAAACCTGTTCCAAGTTTGTTACAGAAATCCCGTCAGACGCACGCATCTCCTCAACAAAAGCAGGGGGTGTTGTAACCACATCGGCGTCGCCCGCCAACAATTGTAGCCGACGGTTTGTCCATTCCGGCACTGTGCGCAGCACAACACGTTCTAACGGAGCAGGTTCGCGGAAAAATCCTTCGAACCGTTTCAATGTAAGTTTCTTCTCGGCACGATCCCAGTCTTCGACCATGAACGGACCAGTTCCGTTTTCTTCAGCAAAAAGTGGATCACCGGATAGCTCAGGTTTATGAAAATCCTGCCAGGTTGCCGCCGTGTCAGGCCAGTCACCTTGTGCAATAGTCCATTCCATGTCCACCACTGACGTTGCAAATGGCAGCGCCATGATGCCCAAGGTTGCAGGGAACGAAGTTTCCAGCGTCAGGATTAACTTGCCATCCTCAACTCTGACTTTCTTTGCAAGAGCATCATGAACGGCAACCAGACCCGCAGCGTCGACATCATCAAAGCCATCAACACCCGCCAGACCAGCGGCCCATTTCTCAATATTGGAATATTTGCCGGACGTGATCATTTCAGTCACTGCGTTTGCCATCCAGGATTCACCCTGCAAAATCGCACGCATGAAACTATAGCGAACGTCGTCCGCAGTAATCTGGCCATAACCTGGTTCGATACTGGCTTTGTCGGCATCGCTCAGACCATCAAACAGATGCCAGGTAATTGTTCCGTCATCACCTTTAATACCGACTTTGTGTGCATTGACGCCTTCGCGCATTGGAAATGTGTATTGTACGCCTCCGCCGTCAAGTTCGACGATCAAACCGTTGGCCACAGATGGAACTTTGCTTGCGAGCGCGGGGACAAATTCTGAAATATTTGATCCATCATAGTCAAGCAAACGGCTATAAACGTTATAAGATGCATAGGTGCTTGCGGTATTGCCGATATAGGCAGGATCCAGTGACGTAATGTCAAAGGTGGCCAAGAATATCAGCGTGTCAGGGTTTTTAACTTCTGCAACAACTGTTCCTCCCATCGCCAATAGCGCCAGCCCTGATAAGGCTGAGAGTCTTTTCATCATATTATTTCTCCCGGTTTCAAAGATTAATTTTATGTCGAAGATTCACAAAAATTTGCAGTACGCTAACTTGATTAATTGACACTATTATTTATCTGCCTTGAAAAAAGTCCAATGCTCTGTTCGAATGAGGAATGCAAAAAACACATAAGGTTGGAAAATATGGAACTAAATTGGCTTGAAGATTTGCTGGAACTTGTAGCAACACGAAATTTTTCTACAGCGGCAGCGGCTCGAAATATTTCACAGTCTGCGTTTAGCCGAAGAATTATTGCGCTGGAGAATTGGGTGGGTACCCCCATTATTGACCGGAGCACATATCCTATTCAACTGACGAAAGCTGGCGCGCTTTTCCTACCGCGATGTCGTGACATTGTAACCGAGATTTATCGCGTTCAAACCGATTGCCAGCAACGTTCAGATGACAGTCATAAACTGATCAAATTTTCAACATTTCACACAATCGGGTTGTTTTTCTTTCCAGACTGGCTGCGCTCCCTTGAACTAGTACATGGGAAAATTTACGTGAGTATGCACATGGATAACTTCCATGGCTGCATAGAACATCTTTCGGTTGGCAAGAGTGACTTTGCAATAGCATACGATCACCAAGACGGCCCTGCAGTTTTGCAGGATGGGCCATTTGAACGCTTAAAAATAGGGACAGAAATAATTATTCCAGTTTCTGGAGCAACTGTTGACGCAACTCCTATCTTTCAATTTCCAGAAGAAAAATTAGTCAAAATTCCTTTTCTTTCGTACTCATGGGATGACGGATATTTTGGAAAACTCTTGTCGTTGGTCCTTGCTCGTCAAAACATTTTTTCATCTCTGTCAACGGTGTACGAAACGTCACTCGCTGAAGGAATAAAACGCATGGCGATTGCGGGTCACGGCATTGGCTGGCTACCACTCAGCAGTGTAACCGATCCCATTTCCCGGGGGGAGTTATTCCAGATCGGCGGGGCAGAACACATGATCGAAATGGATGTTTGCATCTTCCGAAGAAAGGGAAACGATGAAGGTGAACTGGGACAGTTGTGGAATGCCATCGGTAATTTAAACAGCCAAAAATAAATATCGCTGCCTGGCGGCAGCAACAAAATCCAAATTCAATTCTAAAGATGAGCGTTGTTGATTCGTTCTTTTACCAAAAAAAAGTGGTTTTTACCGAAATATACTATATGCAAAAATAGCATACATACAAAAATCTACAGATCTTCAGCGATTTTATCGATTCGTCCGATTTCAATCCAGAAAGACAGTTGACAATTTCTGCGAAACTGATCCCATTTGTAAATTAAGTGTAGGGAACCATTAATTAGGAACACCCAAAACTGTCAGCAACGGTAAGTAATCGGGAGCTCTTTTCTGCAATGCAAAACGACAGAACTCTGGAAGTTAACAATCTGAAAGTGTCGTTTAATTTAGGCGATAAAGTCACGCTCAACGCTGTAAAAGATGTTTCGTTTCATATTGATAAAGGTGAAACTCTTGCCCTCGTAGGAGAGTCGGGTAGCGGGAAATCCGTCACCGCTATGACGATTATGCGGTTAACTGATTATGACGATGCAAAAATTGACGGCGGCAGTATTCAATTAAGGCTGCACAACGGCAACGTGGTCGATCTCGCAAAAATGCATTTACCACAAATGACCAATATTCGCGGTGCAGATGTCTCCATCATATTTCAGGATCCAATGTCCAGCCTGAACCCGGTGTTTACTGTTGGGCACCAAATTTCAGAAGCTATAATTCAACATCAGGGCAAATCCGTAAAACAAGCAGGTGAAATTGCGCTGGCGTCTTTGAATCTTGTCCGTGTCCCCGACGCACAACGACGCATGCAACAATATCCGCACCAACTTTCCGGTGGCATGCGTCAAAGAGTGATGATTGCAATGGCGTTATGTTGCAGGCCTTCGCTGCTTATCGCGGATGAACCAACAACCGCATTGGATGTGACAATTCAGGCACAGATTCTGGATCTGATTCGGACTGTCCAAGACGAAATTGGAATGTCTGTCTTATTTATTACGCATGACATGGCCGTTGTTGCAGAAATTGCAGATCGCGTTTGTGTAATGCAGCACGGCGAAATCGTGGAAACTGGATCAGTGTTCGACGTATTTGAAAACCCCGTCCATCCCTACACTAGGGCGCTGATTTCTGCTGTTCCAATACTAGGAAGTATGACTGGCCGGGCGATGCCAGAAAAGTTTCCCGTTCTTGAGGTAGAGGAATTTCCGTCTTTTCTGGGCACACAATAAAGGCCATAAGTAAATGCAAAACTTAGCTAACGATAAAATCCGAAAACCTCTCCTAGAGGTGAAAAATCTGGTTACCAGATTTGATCTGAAATCGGGATTGTTCGGCAAGGTTTATGGCCGAGTCCATGCCGTAGAAAATGTTTCGTTCAATATTTATCCAGGCGAAACACTGGCCCTTGTTGGTGAATCAGGGTGTGGAAAGTCGACCATCGCCCGAACGATAATGCAATTGGACAAGTCAGTCTCGGGCTCGATTAAATTTGACGGGCACGAAACTGTTGGAGCCTCCCGTCGGAACTTGAAGGAATTTCGTCGAAGTGTTCAGATGGTTTTTCAGGATCCGTTCAGTTCATTAAACCCCAGGATGAAGATCGGCAAAGTTATTGCGGACCCAATGCGTGTTAACAATATAGTCCCTAAATCTGAGCTTCAAATGCGTGTTGGCGAACTGTTAGAGCGGGTAGAACTGGGTAAAGAAAGTATGAACCGCTATCCCCATGCCTTTTCCGGTGGTCAGCGGCAAAGAATTTGCATCGCCCGCGTACTAGGGTTGAATCCGAAAATGATAATCGCAGACGAGGCTGTCGCTTCGCTGGATGTGACGATCCAGGCAAAGGTCATTAATTTATTGATGGATCTTCAGTCGGAAATGAACATTGCCACGCTGTTTATTTCACACGATGTC
Organism: Planktomarina sp.; assembly: GCA_028822275.1. Taxonomy (GTDB): domain Bacteria; phylum Pseudomonadota; class Alphaproteobacteria; order Rhodobacterales; family Rhodobacteraceae; genus Planktomarina. The sequence goes on from JAPKEA010000033.1 coordinate 13,742, forward strand.
GCTGTGGTGGAACGCATCGCACACAGAGTTGCGGTAATGTATCTGGGCGAGATAGTAGAGATTGGCGACCGGCAGTCAATTTTTCAAAATCCGCAACACGAATACACGAAAATGTTGTTTAGTTCCGTCCCAGTTCCGGATCCAAGGAAAAGAAACAGAAATCGAACATTGAGTTCAACCGAAATACCCAGCGCATTGCGAGCGCCTGATTTCGTTCCGGCCATCTTGCCAATGCAGCAGGTTTCAGACAACCACTTTGTGCGGGAAACAGTCAGCGCCTGAGCTGACGCCACTCAGCGAGAGCAGCGGCACGGTTCAGCTTGAAATTGGTGCGTGAATAGAGATGGCGTTCCTGATTAAAATGGTTCTGGATTGAAGCGTGGATGGAAACGAATTTCTGCAAGGTTTGCACTCGTCGAAATCTTAGCATCGCCCTCTCTCGTCGCCGGAACGGTAAGTGAGAATTCTCAGCTCTGTTGT
>JAPKEA010000390.1 GCA_028822275.1 Planktomarina sp.
TGCCGTTTGCAACTAAGTTATTTTTTGTAATATCTGCAATGTGCATGGACCCGCCATAGCCCTTACAATAACCAGTTTTCTTTTGAAGCAGCTCTGCAACCATACCCTTAATCGTTGCACCTTGCGCGATACAATGCCCATGGCCTCTGTGGGTCGAAGCTATATAATCTCTTTCTTCGAGCGCTGAACAAGCACCGGACGCAATTCCTTCCTGACCAAGGTATGGATGAAAATATCCGCGGATGAGCCCTCGACGGTAGAGTTTGATTCCTTCACTTTCAAAATTTCTGATTCTAAATGCTGTTGTGAAAAGTTTTTCCAAAAGCTCTTTTGACGGAGAATTATCCTTTTTATTATGAGCCATTTTGGATTAAATCCTAGTTTAAGGGGTGCTTAATAAGCAGCTTATTGATAATAATGGAGTGGAAGGAGCAATAAGTAAAGAAATTTTCACCAAATTTTAAAATTATTAAATATTTCTATATTTTTAACAGATCTGGATATTTCATCTTCTGTTTTTATGTTTTAAAAGAAAGTTAAATAACACCAATATCTTATTAAAAATAACAAAAAACTCATTTCCTTGATTGAATGGTTTGAGCTCAAAGGTACTGGCCCTATAAAAAAGGGAAATAATTTTGCTTTTTGAAATAAAACTGCGTATTAATAACTATGGATCTGGATTTTTCTACCAAGTGTTAAGTGAGGCGCTACTTAATACGGAATATCATGATAATTTTGCATCCAACCCAGCTTTGGTTGGTGAGTGATGAAATTGAGTGAGCTAGTTTCTGGTAATAAGCGAATGATGAAGGGTTGAATATGTCGAAGGGGATAGCGCTGCGGCTTCAAGAGACATATGGCCAACTGCGAAAGTCGGAGCGTGTTGTCGCAGATTATTTGCGCGCGCATCAATCTGAACGTTTAGAAATGTCGATCACAGAATTATCGAATACACTACGGGTAAGTGAAGCTACCATCAGCCGGTTTACAAGAGCTTTGGGTTACAAAGGGTTTGCCGACATGAAGCTTGATCTCGCGTCGGAGAGTACGTCGAAAGATCTATTTTCAAATCTGCCGGCTGAAATGCGGGAGGGTGATGCTCTTTCGGATATTAGTTTTAAGCTTCTTGGTGCTTTGAGCTTATCGATGGCTGAAACTCAAAAAAATATTGTTTATGAAGACATTCAAAAAGTGGTCTCAGATTTGCTTAAGGGTCCCGAAGTTATATTTTTGGGTGTTGGTGGAGCAGTTGCTGTTTGCGAAGAGGCTGTACATCTTTTTTTAAAAGCTGGAATAAAGGCCACATCGTATCGAGATGGTTATACCCAGCAGGTCGTAGCGGCCACCGTATCTGAAGATATCACTGTTGTAGGGATATCGCATACTGGGATGACGGAGGACGTTGCAAGCGCACTTTCAGTTGCTCGCGCAAGGGGTGCAAAAACAATAGCAATCACAAGCAATCTCGTTTCACCAGTCGCCTTGGCTGCTGAGACTTCTCTTTGGACTTGGACGCCTGATACGCCTCAAATCCCACTATACGGTGATTACTTAGAAGGCCGTGTTTGCCAAATTTATATTATTTATGTCATTTATCTTGGTGTCTTGTTTCAGTCTAGGGGCTCCGTTCCAGAGGCGCTCGAAATAACGGCAGAAACGCTCAGGGCATATTTTAGTAGGGCGTAATTAGAACGGTTTTTAAGATACGGCAGTGAGTCGAACTTATTTATTTTAAATGTGACACTTATTTATTATTATTAATATGTGGCCTCGTGAAATCTAGAATTTATAAATTTAAATTATTTATGCATATTAATTAGTAGTTTAGCCATTAAAAATCTTTTTGGCGAAAATTTTCACCAAAGACTTGCTTTTTATCTTTTTATGGAAAATAGTTTCATTAGCAGTGCGGGCGTCTAAAGGCGACTGTCACTGAACAAGCCAAAAGGCCCAAATCTGAACTGAGGCTACCTGGCTCCAAAAGGGAGGATAATATGTTTTACGTACCAAAAAATGCCATACATAAAAAGGTTTCTCGAAGAAAATTTCTGGAACTGGGTGGAGGTAGTGTTGCATCGCTCGGTGTTGGGTCTCTTGTGGTTGGACTGAGTACTGTCATTTCGCGTACTCCTGTCCAAGCGGCATCTTCAGATGACGCAAAATGGAGGCAGTACGCAGGTTCTAAGCTCGTTTTCATGTCAGAAAATACACCGCCTTCGTTCGCAATACGTGATAAGATTTCAGATTTTTATAAGCTTACTGGGATTGAGGTTGAGGTTATAACTGATGGCCTACCTGCTGTTCAGCAAAAAGTAGGTATAGACCTCCAGAGTGGCAATTCAGATTTCCCGATCAGTTATGTCCAAGACAAACCAATAGGGGCTCCGTTTGCCGATTACTACGCGGATCTTACGCCGATGATTGGTGATGATACGCTACCTCAGGACCCAGAAGGTTACGGTGACGACGTTTGGTTTGAGGGTTTTCTTGATGCGTGTGGCCGCTTCTATGACCGTGATCGGCTGATAGCGTTACCCTACGACGCTGCTGTAGCTTGCACGTTCTATCGTCAAGACGTGTATGAGGCTAATACAAAGGAATTTGAGGCTGAGTATGGTTACCGGATGGAATATACAGAAGATTCTACTTGGAAAAACGTGTATGAATTTGCTGAGTTTCTAAAAAACAAGCGTAATGGTGGAGCAGATGTCCCATATGGATATGCGCAGCACCATGGTTCATTCGCCTGGACAACTCAATTGGACGTTCAGCGGATGTTCTTTGCGCACGGCCGCTGGTTAGATTGGCCTATTGACGACAAGCTTGGCAGTAAAACGCCACCACCATCCAACTGGGGTGATGCACAGTCGGTACTTCTTATGCAAAAGTTTAAAGAGCAAGCTGATGTGAGCCATCCAGATAACCTAGCCAACGATACGCTTGGGTTAAATACGGTTTATCAAGCAGGCGATATTGCGATGCAGATTCAATACCATGAATTTGCAGCATCTGTTGAAGATGAGAAAACTTCAAAAGCAGCAG
>JAPKEA010000391.1 GCA_028822275.1 Planktomarina sp.
GATTTCTGATAATGGAAAAGGCCTTCCCCAGGACCGAAGTCGCTTGATGGAACCGTATGTGACCAACCGCCCGTCCGGAACTGGACTGGGTCTATCTATCGTTTTAAAAACAATTGAAGAACATGGTGGAAGTTTTCAGTTGATTGACGCGCAACCGTTTAACAAAGAAAAAACTTTTGGTGCAAAAGCTGTTATTAAATTACCAAGGCTTACTCAGATTAAAGACAGCAGCCTAAATAAAGGATTGACGTAATGGGTGACATTTTAATTGTAGATGATGAGCGTGATATCCGTGAATTAGTATCAGATATCTTAGTTGATGAAGGTTATACCACCCGCCTTGCGGGCACGTCGGGTGCTGCGATGCGTGAAATCGATATAGAGCGGCCCGCAATGCTCATTCTCGATATATGGCTGAAAGACAGCGCAATGGATGGCATTGATATTTTAAAATCTGTCAAAGCAAATTTTCCTGACGTACCTGTCGTCATCATTTCGGGACATGGAAATATTGAAATAGCTGTCGCGGCGATCAAGCAGGGTGCATTTGACTTTATTGAGAAGCCTTTTAACATAGACCAGCTGATTGTAGTTATTCGACGAGCGATGGAAGTTGCGCGTTTAAGGTCCGAAAACAAAGCCTTACGTGGTCAGTATCACCAGCCAATTAAACTGACAGGTCAAAGTGCCATTTTTAAGGTTCTTAAAAGTAATCTAGATAAAGTCACAAAATCCAATGGGCGGGTTTTCATCACTGGCCCTTCTGGTGTCGGGAAAGAAACAGTGGCGCGGTATATTCACGCTAATTCAAATCGTTTGGATATTCCACTGACGGTGGTGAATTGTGCATCCTTAGATTCTGAAACGGCCGATGCTAAAATGTTTGGAATTGAGACTGAAAATGCGGGTGGCCAAACTGGTTTATTGGATTCAGCTCATCGTGGAATTATGTTTTTTGATGAAATTGTAGATTTACCGCTATCAACCCAAAGTAAACTTTTAAGGGTGCTAGTTGATCAAAGTTTCTCACGCGTTAGAGGTACTGAGGTTCATAAGGTAGACATTCGTTTTATTTCTGCGAGTTCACGAGATTTACAAGCAGAAATAGTTGCTGGAAATTTTAGAGAAGAACTATACCATCGCCTCAATGTAGTGCCAATTGAGGTTCCTAGTCTAGAGATGCGTAGGGAAGATATTGGACTAATAGCAAATGACATCATGCAAGAGTTGCACTATACTTTAGGCTTGCCTTTGAGAATTCTTACTAATGATGCAGTAGGAACCTTGGAGAGCATGATGTGGCCTGGTAACATTCGTCAACTTAAAAATATGCTTGAGAGGGTTTTGATAATGGGTCGCTCAAAAGGCTTGATCGAGGCTGAGGAACTGCCGGTTAATGACAGTCCCAGTGATAGCTTAGATGGTCAGATTGTTTTATCAGGGAGCCTTGCGACCATGTCACTAAGGGATGCACGCGAACTGTTTGAACGCGAGTATCTTTTGACCCAAATTAATCGATTTGGTGGTAATATTAGCCGGACTGCAAATTTTGTTGGGATGGAGAGATCTGCGCTGCATCGAAAACTTAAATCATTGGGCGTTGGCACCTCAAACCGAAGCGTTAACCCTTCTTTGCAATCTTGAAGTGAGTAAACCACTAATTGACGTTCAGGGGCTTGTCTGACAAAGCTAATTGCATAGTTTTGTTGGTTTCAAGGGGGCATGTCCCATGAAGGTGATCATTTGCGGAGCAGGCCAGGTTGGCTGGCAAATAGCACGGCATCTTGCCAATGAAAAAAACGACGTAACCGTGGTGGATCGTAATCCAGATCTTGTACGCAGAGCTACAGATTCTTTGGATGTGCAAGGCATTGTTGGATTTGCGAGTTATCCTGATATTTTAGCGCGTGCTGGGGCCACTGACGCAGATATGATTATTGCAGCCACTCATTCTGATGAAGTAAATATGGTTACGTGTCAGGTAGCCCACTCGGTGTTTAATATTACACAGAAAATCGCGCGTCTTCGCTCGCAGAGCTACTTGGATGCAATTTACGCAGATCTTTATCGGCGTGACCACCTTCCAATTGATGTTGTTATAAGCCCTGAAAAAGAAGTTGCCGAAGCAGCGTTGAGACGTCTTGAAACGCCTGCAGCTTTTGAAACAGAGTTTTTCATGAATGGTGAAGTCCAAATGCTTGGTATAACTTTGGATGATGCTTGCCCTGTTTTGAATACACCATTGCGACAATTATCTGATTTGTTTTCAACGCTTTCAGCAATAGTAGTAGCCGTTCGTCGTGAAGGGAACTTGTTTGTTCCAAGTTCTGGAGATCAAATTTTTAGTGGTGACTCCTGTTATATTTTTGTTCAAATTCATGATGTTCAGAGAACCCTGGAAATTTTTGGTAAGACAACCCAGGCTAAAGATAGTGTCGTGATTGTAGGTGGTGGGAACGTTGGGCTTGCAGTTGCTAAAAATCTTGAAAGTAGAAGTAGTCGTATTCGTGCAAAAGTTATTGAGAAAGACCGAGCTACTGCAGAATTGGCTGCAGAGGCCCTTGAAAAAACTATAGTATTGCATGGTGATGGTTTAGACGTTGAAATGCTTGAAGAGGCAAACATTGAAAAATCTGACGCTATTTTGGCCGTAACTGACGATGATAAAACCAATCTATTGGCAGCAATTAGAGCTAAATCCATGGGCTGTTCATTAGCAATTTGTTTAGTTAACGATCCTACAATGGTACCTTTGCTACAAGCCATGGGAATAGATGCTTATGTAAATCCACGGGCAACAACCGTCTCTTCAATTCTGCGCCACATCCGCCACGGGCGTGTTCGCGGGGTATACTCGATTGGGGACGCCGAGGGTGAGATTATCGAGGCTCAGGTGTTGTCAACATCTACAATTGCAGGCTGTTTTATTCGCGACATTGAGTTCCCCGAAGGTGTTTTAGTAGGAGCTGTTCGCAAAGGTAATGAAACCCTACGTCCATCAGGATCTGTTCGTCTCGAGGAGGGTGATCATATTG
>JAPKEA010000034.1 GCA_028822275.1 Planktomarina sp.
GGATTAATCACATATGGCACATAAAAAAGCAGGTGGTTCATCCCGGAACGGACGGGACTCAGCGGGTCGCCGTTTAGGTGTAAAATTATACGGGGGCCAGGAAGTTAATCCAGGTAATATCATTGTTCGCCAACGCGGGACTAAGTTTTGGCCGGGTGAAGGAGTCGGTATGGGCAAAGATCATACTATCTTCGCTGTTGTCGAAGGTAATGTTAAATTTCATAAGGGTCTTAAACGACGTCAATTCATCTCAGTCATTCCCATGTCAGATGCCGCTGAATAAAATAGGCATTTTGGTTTGAATTAACTAGGGATCAGTTTTAAAGCTGGTCCCTTTTCAATTGTTGTATTTTGATTTTAAAGCAAATATTATTCATGGATAAAATACTACCCCACCCAACATTTCTATGCGTGCTCCTGCGCGCTTTGAGCGATTGTGGTACTGCAAGTATTCCAGAGAAATCGAATGCAAATTGAACTTGTTGCTTTAATTGTATTCTCAATTTCTCAGGTGGGTACTCCAGGTCCTGCTAATATGGCTCTTTTAGCCACTGGGGCGAGTTTTGGGTTGCGTCGAGCACTTCCTTTCGTTGCGGGCGTCGTTGTTGGAAAGCAGATAATAATTTGGCCGCTTGGTTTTGGTTTGATGCAAATTGCAGAGAGCTGGCCTTATGTTTTCCTAATAATGAAGTTTATTTCGGCTGCTTACATTATTTACCTTGCCTGGAAAGTTGCACACATGCGCCTCACTCCAGGACGTGGAAATGGGCCTGCACCTGGTTTTTTGGCAGGGTTGCTAGTTCATCCTTTTAATCCTAAGGCTTGGGGCCTGATCACTGCTGCTTTCACAAATTTTACTGAACCCGGCACACATGCACTGACTGCAACAATTAACGTCGCACTCGTTTTGTTGTTATGCCAGACGTTTCTGCATCCCCTTTGGGCTGGTGCCGGTCAGTTGATCTCAGCCACGATACAAGGCACGCGTGCTGAACGCATTGTATTTATTAGTTTAGCGCTCTTAACTGTTACTACTGTATTTTATGTACTTTTTGGGGGCGTTCATTAGGAAAGCTCAAAACCCTGGAAGATTTTAACATATCTTGGTGCTATGCGATCTCTCCGCGAAACTTAAAAAATGCGTTTGGTATGATTGGCTGTAAAAGACTGGATCGACAACAAAGAAAAATTAGCTACTGGTCAGTGCCCACTTTTTTGTAATAGCGTATGCGCGTTAAACAGCAGAGTCTTTGGCGCTTTTGAAAATCATGTAAATAAGACTTTTTTGAGGTTTCAGCCAGCTTGGTCATTCCAAAGCATATTGGGTTATTCTTTTAAAATTATGCCATCAGTGATCTTACGCATAATATGAGCTGAGATTAAATTTATTAATTAGGTGGAAGACTTGAGCCTATGCTTCTAACACTCTATCCGCTGTACCAAGAAGAGTTAAAGGCGTTAAAATGAAATTCTTAGACTTAGCTAAAGTGTACATCCGTTCTGGTAGCGGCGGCGGTGGGGCTGTGTCTTTTCGACGCGAGAAATACGTAGAGTTTGGGGGGCCGGACGGAGGTGATGGTGGGCGTGGTGGTGATGTTATAATCGAGGCTGTTCAGGGTCTTAACACGTTAATAGACTTCAGATATCAACAACACTTCTTCGCTCAGAATGGTAAACACGGTATGGGCCAGCAAAGGACGGGCAGAGGAGGCGATGATATTACTCTTAAGGTTCCTGTTGGCACTCAAATTATGGATGAAGACGGTGAAACTGTTTTAGTTGATATGATTGCAATAGGTCAAAAAACTGTGATTGCAAAAGGCGGCAATGGGGGTTTCGGTAACTTGTACTTTAAAAGTTCCACTAATCAGGCCCCTCGGCGCGCTAATTCTGGCTTGGCGGGTGTGGAACGTACACTTTGGCTAAACCTCAAACTGATTGCTGAGGTTGGGCTTGTGGGGTTACCCAATGCTGGAAAATCTACATTCTTAGGTGAGTCTACTAATGCCAAACCAAAGATTGCTGACTATGAGTTTACAACGCTTTATCCGAGCCTGGGTGTTGCGCAAATTGATGATGAGCAATTTGTGATTGCGGACATTCCAGGTTTGATTGAGGGTGCTCATGAAGGGCGGGGTATTGGAGATCGTTTTTTGGGACACATTGAAAGATGTTCTGTACTTTTGCACATCATTGACTGCACGTCTGAAAGTATTGGCCAAAACTACAACACCGTTATAAATGAGTTGGAGGCCTATGGGGGTAATTTAATTGATAAACCTCGGGTGACGGTTCTCAATAAAATTGATGAATTAGACGAAGACGATTTAGAATTTGCGTTGAGTGCACTACGAGGTGCGACTGGTGGTATGCCGGTTCTAGCCATGTCTGGCGGCACTGGCGAAGGAACCTCAAAAGTTTTGCGCTCTTTGATGGAACAGGTTCATGTTGTTCGAGCGGAGGCTCCGGCGGGTGCACCATGGCGACCATAAGTCAGGCAAAGCGCATTGTCGTAAAGATTGGATCTGCTCTCCTTGTTGATGCTAAAACAGGGTTGTTGCGACAAGAGTGGCTAGCGTCTTTGGCGAAAGATGTTGCTGACTTTCGCGCAAGGGGTACCGACATTGTTATTGTATCATCAGGCTCCATCGCATTGGGGCGTGCTGTCTTACGATTAGGCGGCACAGATTTGACGCTTGAGCAAAGTCAGGCAGCTGCTGCGGTCGGACAAATCCAGCTGGCCCGAGCCTATGAACAACATTTAGCTCCTTATGGTGTGACTACAGGGCAGGTGCTCCTCACCCTAGAAGATAGCGCTGATAGGAGGCGTTATTTGAATTCCCGTGCAACGCTGGGCCAGTTGTTGAACTTTGGAGTTGTACCTATTGTGAACGAAAATGATACCGTTGCGACAGACGAAATACGCTATGGTGACAACGACCGCCTCGCGGCCCAAATAGCAGTGACAGCTGGGGCGGATAATTTAGTACTTCTGTCAGATGTTGATGGATTCTATTCTGGAAATCCAAAAATTAATCCGAGTGCAACTAGATTTGAAGTTATTAAAGAAGTGACAACCGAAATTGAAGCGATGGCAAGTGATGCAACGTCTGGAATGTCAAAAGGTGGCATGATCACCAAGTTAATGGCCGCCAAAATGGCGATGGGCGCTGGTTGCGCGATGGCTATAACTCTAGGTTCACCGAATAACCCTTTGAAAAAACTAGAAAATGGATCTGCCGCTACTTGGTTTTTACCCTCGGAAGATCCTAAAACTGCTCGCAAACGATGGATATCTTCATTAAAGCCGCAAGGTACCGTTACCGTTGATGAGGGTGCAATAGAGGCTCTTTTATCTGGTAAAAGCTTGCTCCCAGCTGGAGTTCTTTCGATTGATGGAATTTTTGCAAGGGGCGAGTTGGTGCGTATTCTAAGCAAGGATGGGACAACCTTTGGGTGTGGTTTGATTGCTTTTGACAGTTTTGAGGCAATTCGCATTCTTGGTTGCCATACAAAAGATATTGAAGAAATTTTGGGTTATGCAAGTCGTGGATCGTTGATCCACAGAGACGACATGGTTCTGTAACAACGATAGGATAGAACAGTGGATGTAAAAGCAACGCTTGAAGAAATTGGTATCGCCGCCAAAGCGGCAGCATTAGAATTAGGTTTTACCAGTGCAGAACGTAAGCACGCAGCTCTAATTAGTGCTGCAGAATTTATATGGAAATCGCGTGTTGAAATCTTGGATTCAAATGCCAAAGATATGAGCTTTGGTAAGCAAAAAGGTCTCAATCCTGCAATGTTAGATCGTCTTTTTTTAGATGAGGACCGCGTTCAGGGTATTGTAAATGGTTTGCTTGCGGTCGCAGAACAACCTGATCCAATCGGTCAAGTCATGGAGCAATGGGATCGGCCGACAGGTCTTAATATTAGGCGTGTACGGACACCTTTGGGCGTAATTGGGGTGATATATGAAAGTCGTCCAAATGTGACAGCAGACGCGAGTGCCTTGTCCCTTAAGGCTGGAAACGCTGTGATTTTACGTGGTGGATCTGACTGCTTCCACTCCTCAAAAGCGATACATTCGGCTATTGTACAAGGTTTGGTTTGTGCGGGACTGCCGGAATCTGCAATTCAGTTGGTTCCAACGCGTGATAGGTCTGCCGTAATTGAAATGTTAAAAATGACAGACTACATCGACGTTATTGTGCCTCGCGGCGGCAAAGGTCTTGTAGGCTTGGTACAAAAAGAGGCGCGAGTGCCTGTTTTTGCGCATCTGGAAGGAATTGTTCATATTTATATAGATGCATCAGCTGACCCACAAAAAACCATAGATGTGGTCTTAAATGCAAAGACCCGGCGCCCAGGTATCTGCGGTGCAGTCGAGTGCTTGTTGATGCATAAGGATGTAGCGCAGGGTTGGGGGCATGAAGTAATTAGCGCTTTAATTGCCAAGGGCGTCACTGTGGACGCGGATACCTCTTTGCAATCGATTGAGGGTACTAAACCGGCACAGGATCACCATTGGGGACACGAATTTCTCGATATGGAAATTGTTGCAAAGTCCGTAAATGATGTTGATGCTGCGATTGCCCATATACGTTTGCATGGATCAAACCACACTGATTGTATAATGGCTGAGGACGTTGCTGTTGTTGATCGATTTTTTGAGAGACTAGACAGCGCAATATTAATGCATAATGCGTCTACGCAATTTGCTGATGGTGGTGAGTTTGGTATGGGTGCAGAGATTGGGATCGCGACTGGAAAATTGCATGCGCGGGGACCGGTTGGAGCGCTGCAGCTTACCAGTTTTAAATATCTGGTACGAGGTAATGGAACAGTTCGTACTTAAATCTTAATGAAAAAATACGGTAGAGTTAGAATCTAAGATAGGTTTGATTCTGATGGCGATTAATTAGAGTAATAATACTGGTTTAATGGTAATATCAGAATAGAGCTTCTCAAAAAATACATTATAAAGTTTTACAAGCAACAAGTAATAATACACAATTACAACTCCATCAGGTGGGCTTGCTCTTTCAGCGCTCGAATGAAGCTTAATTCATTTTCAAAAACATCGATTAAAATGAACTAGCTAAACATTTCTTTAACGGTGACCTGGGCTGTCATCTAAAATTTATCTATCATATAATTTACTGGGAGTGAGGTTACATGAAAAGTATTAATGAATTTTTGGAGCCAGGCCAGAGGGTTATGCACCCCAATCAACCTGATTGGGGTATAGGACAAGTGCAATCAAATATTGATAATCGAGTTACAGTTAATTTTCCAGAGGTTGGTAAAGTAGTTATTGATGGATCTCGAATAATTCTTAAAATGATTTATGAAGAACAATAATTTGTTCTGCTTAATACTTTCTATATTTTAGAAACCAAACAGTTTTGAGTTAAAATGAATAGTTTCCACCCAAAATTTACAGTCAGGCTCGTTCGGTCAAAAACGGATTTGTACGCAGTCCAGCGGCTGCGATATGATATTTTTGTGGGTGAAATGGGAGCGGCTAATTCAAATTGTGACAGTGAACCTTACCTTGAGGCAGATTTATTTGATCAGCACTGCATCCATTTGATGCTATTAGATTGTGCTCTCGGCGATACGGTTGATAAACAGATTGTGGGAACTTACCGAGTTTTGACGGAAGCAGGTGCCTCTCGAGTGGGTGGCTTTTATAGTAGTTCTGAATTTGACCTGAGCTCGTTGCTTAACAGCAATCGACGATTAATTGAATTAGGCCGCTCATGTTTGCGACCCGCATATCGCGGTGGTAATGCGATGTATCATTTGTGGCAAGCGTTAGCAGATGTCATTGTGGAAGAAGGTGCAGAGGTTTTATTTGGTGTTGCTAGTTTTTCAGGAACTGATGTTACTGAACTAGCTCAGCCTCTTTCGTATCTAAGTATGGCACACATGGCGCCTGAACCACTCCGACCGAGATCTTTAACAGTAGAGATGGCACCGGCTTGGCAATTGTGTGAAAGCGAAATTGATCGTTTGACTGCAATTAAGGCAACACCTTCGTTGATAAAGGCTTATTTAAGACTTGGCGGTGGAATTGGGGAAGGAATTTATATTGATAAAAATTTTAATACAACCGACGTGTGTTTGATTTTAGACACACAAAAAATGAATCCGCGCCAAAAGGCTATTTACCTAAGAAAGTAACAGAGATGACATCACCTTTATGGATCTCGGAGCAGGAGCCAGATTCTCCTAATATTTCACTTTTTGGGTGGTTTCGAGTTTTAACCCGCGGCGTGTTGCTAGGCACCTTAATTTTTTTTGGCTTATCCTTACTCCTAATCTTTCGTATATTTGAACGACCAATATTTGGTACAGGGCGTCCTTTAACACCAAAAATAACTCAATCTGTTTCTAAGGTAGCATTTTTAATCCTTGGTATGCGACTTGAGATTGTAGGGACACCCATGCGTGGTCGGGGAGCGGCCGTGTCTAATCACACAAGCTGGCTTGATATTTTTGCTCTGAATGCGTTTGATGATATATTTTTTGTTGCTAAGTCTGAAGTTGCAACATGGCCTGTTATAGGTTGGCTTGCGCGTGCGACTGGAACGCTTTTTATAGACCGAGACCGGACCCAAGCAATTAAACAAACAAAGATTTTTCAAGATCGTCTACGAAATGGTCATCGTTTGCTGTTTTTTCCAGAGGGCACCTCATCTGATGGAATGCGGGTTCTTCCATTTAAGTCCACGCTATTTCAATCTTTTTTTATTCCAGAATTACGGAATAAAATTTCTATTCAAGCTATAACGTTGGTTTTTTTTGCGCCTGAGGGGATGGATCCAAGGTTTTACGGTTGGTGGGGTGAAAGCAACCTCGTACAACATCTCGTGAAAGCATTGGCGCTTTCAAAGCAGGGCAAGGTGCGAGTTATTTATCATACACCTGTGCCAGTGATCAAATTTTCGGACCGCAAATTGATGGCACAGCATATGCAAGCCCAAGTTGCGAGTGCACTGCCCAATTCAACACGAACTTGAAGCTCTTATAGACTTAACTTACTCGCGCTGCTGCTAGTTTTTTAAGATGTGCTAAGGGATCTACAGTATTCCATATCTCTGGGCCAATCGCGAAGAAATCAACCTTATTTGATAGATCAGTGATTAATTTTTCAGTAAGGCCCCCTTCAATTATAACTGGGACCTCGATCATTTCACTCCACCACTGAAGTAAGTCTGGATTAACTTCCGAACCATTACCTAATGCTCCGGCATGGATCGGACCGAAGCTTACATAATCTGCTCCAGCCTCGCCTGCACTCAGGCCTTCATGACGTGAAGTATTACAAAATGCGCCTAAAATTGTATCCTCGCCCATGTCTTTTCGCAGATTTCGGATGTTACGGCCACCGTCAAGTAAATGTACGCCATCAAGGCCCAAGCGATCCACAAGTAGTGCATGACGTTCAATTACCAATGCCACGTCACGGGCATGAGCGACTTGCCGCAATGCATCAGCAGACTTCGCAATAAGGTTTTCGTCCAAAGTTGTTAGGCTGAGCCGGAGACAAGCGATTTCGACTGAATCTAATATGTTTGCCAGTTGATCTGGGAAACTGTCGATATCAAATACTTCAGGAGTGACCAAGTAAATTTGTGGTAAGTCTTCTGCGCTCATCGCTATGATGTCCATTTTGGAAAGAGTACAAGGTTTCCATAAACTGAAAAATTCAATTTTACCACCGCTTGTCGTGTGGTGATGGCACGGTTAAAAGGAGCAATGACTCAAACCACTCTATCACAACCCGCCATTATTTTAATCCGCCCACAGATGGGTGAAAACATTGGTGCAGCCGCGCGCGCAATGTGGAACTTTGGACTTGATCACATGCGTATAGTCAATCCGCGTGATGGTTGGCCGAACCAAAAAGCGAATGCTATGGCCAGTGGTGCCGGTCGTCTGCTGGATGAAGCGCAGTTGTACCAAACTACATCGGATGCACTCTCTGACACCACTTTTGTAATGGCAACGACCGCGCGTGCTCGCGATTTAACGAAGCCTGTCTTCAGTCCAGAGTTTGCTATGGCCGAAGCTTTCAGGCGTATTGGTGAAGGCCAAAAGGTTGCTGTAATCTTTGGCGCCGAACGCTCTGGCTTGGAAAATGACGACATATCGCGTGCAAATGCAATTATATCGGTTCCTGTTAATCCTAAATTTGCCTCCCTTAACCTTGCTCAATGCGTTTTGTTAATAAGCTATGAGTGGCAACGCCAAGTGACCGATATTACAGCCGAAACTGTAGAGATGGCAAAAACGACATGGGCCAATGGGCTCGAAGTTGAGAAGTTGGCTGAGCAATTCGAGCAAAGACTTGAAACAGCTGGGTTTTTCTTCCCTCAAACCAAGGCGGCTGGTATGAAAGTAAATTTGCGAAACCTTTGGTCGCGGCTGCCTTTGACAAAGGCTGATGTGCAAATTCTGCATGGTGTGATGCGCCAAATGGTCCGCTGGAAAGAGCGCGGTTGATAGCAAGCAACCATCGCCCTAGATTGACGTCGAAGAAAAGGGCAAAAATGAATGGCTAAAAAACGTAATGTCTTTGAAGACACAGGTAGCGACATAAAAGTCCACGCAGCTGAAAAAGGGGCAATAGAGCAAGGGGAGGCCTCAGGCCGTGGTGCTGTTGCTGTATGGCTTTGGATGTTGATTATTCTCATTGTTGCTATGATTACTGTTGGTGGTTTGACCCGTCTCACGGACAGTGGCCTTTCTATCACTGAATGGGACCCAGTAATGGGAGCAATCCCGCCTCTAACCACGTCGGCCTGGACTGCAGCATTTGATGCCTACAAAACTACTGCCGAATTTACTTTTCAGAATATGGCCATGAATATTTCTGAATTTAAAATAATTTTTTGGTGGGAATGGGGGCACCGGCAATTGGGTCGGTTTATTGGTTTAATCTGGTTTGGAGGATTTACATTTTTATTGGTCTCAGGAAAATTACCAAAAAATCTTAGGTTATCTGTTCTATTAATTGGTCCGTTTATTGGTGTCCAAGGATTGATTGGCTGGTTGATGGTTAATTCTGGATTAGACGGTGTTCGAGTAGATGTAGCATCTTATTGGTTAATGATGCACTTAGGAGCTGCTTTTGCACTGCTTGGGTATATTTACTGGATTGCTCAGATCTCTGGCCGCAGAGAAGTTGATTTGTTGCAATCGCGTCGTATACGCGAACACAAACTTTTTGGAATGTCGACAGGTTTAATGCATTTTGTAGCCCTTCAAGTGCTCCTTGGAGCCTTGGTGGCTGGGATTGATGCAGGCCGTAATTATACTGATTGGCCCCTGATGGCAGGGAGTTTTTTGCCACCTGACCTGTTCAGTTTGACACCTTGGTGGCGAAACTTTTTTGAGGATGATGGTCTCGTTCAATTCATTCATCGTATGAGCGCGTATTTTCTGTTTTTTTATGCGATTATTGTTGTCAGGAGAGCTAGATTGTCGGCACATCAAGTGACGAGGTCAGCTTTTATGACGGTGATGGTTTTACTTTTGTTTCAGGTCGTTTTAGGCATTGTAACAGTGCTAAACTCTTCGCCGTGGTCGTTGGCGATTTTCCATCAATTTACTGCAATTCTTCTTTGGTTGGCAGTTGTACGTGGGCGTTTTCTTGCAGGCTATCCAATTATAACTTTGGTAAGGAGTTTGAAATGAGTGATCTTGAGAACCTTCTGAATTTTGTTCGTCAAACACAGGCACTGAACCAAATCTCGGGTCGTTTGGGCTGGGATCAGGAAACAATGATGCCATCTGGATCTGCGGAACAACGTGGTCAAGAGATGGCTGCAATCGAAGGTGTGTTGCATGCTCGACGCTCGGACCCCAAGATTGGAGAATGGTTGAGTAATCTAGATATATCAGCTGATCTAGCAGTAACGGCACAGGTCCGTGAAATAAGGCGTTCATATGAGCGGGCCTTGAAAGTACCTGCAGACCTTGCCGAGGCGATTGCGCAAAAAACTTCTGTTGCACAAGGGAAGTGGGCTAGTGCACGTGCGGCTGATGATTTTGCAGCGTTTGCTCCTGTCCTTGAAGAGGTGTTAAAATTGAAGCGTGAAGAGGGTTTGGCTTTGGCGTCGGATGCTGACGTTTACGATGCGATGCTTGAGGATTATGAGCCAGGAATTTCCAGTGCTGACCTGGACAATATGTTTGGTGCCATGCGTCCGAGTTTAATTGATCTGAGAGCTAAAATTTTGGAGAAAGAGCCGGCAAATAGCCTAAAGGGTACGTTTGATGATGCAACTCAGATGCGCCTTGCAAGGCTTTTGGCTCAAACCTTCGGATATGATTTATCAAAGGGCCGCATCGATAAAGCTGTGCATCCCTTTTCATCAGGATCGGGCCGCGATGTTAGGATAACTACGCGAACTGATCCAGATGATCCGTTCAACTGTATTTATTCCACAATTCATGAAGTTGGTCACGGGGCTTACGAACAAAATGTAAACCCAGAATTTACTTTAACATCCATCGGACAGGGCGCGTCCATGGGGGTGCATGAAAGTCAATCGCGCATTTATGAAAACCAAATGGGGCGCGGGCAGGCATTTACTGCGTGGCTATTCGACCAAATGACAGCTCACTTTGGAGATATTGGTATTTCTAATTCATATGAGTTTTACAAATCGGTAAATCGTGTCAACCGAGGTTTTATTCGAACAGAAGCTGATGAAGTCCAGTATAACTTACACATCTTGCTGCGCTTTGATCTGGAGCGAGCAATGATTTCTGGGGATCTGCAGGTGAAAGACCTCGAGGCTGCGTGGAACGATAGGTTCCTTGCTGATTTTGGGTACGGGGTCGAGCGCGCATCCCAGGGCTGTTTACAAGACGTCCATTGGTCAGTGGGCCTATTTGGGTACTTCCCGACTTATTCCCTAGGTAACGTCTATGCAGGATGCTTAAATCAAACTCTCAGATTGGACGTGCCCGATTTAGATGAACACTTAAGTGCAGGCCAAACATTGCCTGCAACCCGCTGGTTAAAAGAAAATTTACAGCAATACGGTTCGTTGAAAACACCTCGTGAAACTATTGCTGACGCCTGTCGTTTTGAACCTTCTGAAGCGCCTTTGTTGACTTATTTAAATACAAAATTTACTGATATTTATAATCTTTAAGTTTTTAAGTAAATTGAAGAAGGGTGGTGACCACTTTTAGTTGTGATTTTTCACCCAAAAAAGTAATTTTTACTTTTATTAATTCAAATTTTCCAAATAATTATAATTATAATTATACTTTTGGAATTTATGATCTTTAAAAGGATGTAGAATTAAAACTGCTAATTGGCTTTAAATTACATAGGACCTTAGCTTTTTTAATAAAGGCGCAATGACTACTTCTACTGAGAAAGTACATTGGGTTATGTGAGCCTTTTATAAAATATTATATTTTGATGCTCGGTAATTAAAAATAAAATTTTAGTATAGCTGAGCGCCGCAAAATTTAGTTTGCGACGCTTTAAGAGTATTACTAAAATTTGGCATCAAGCTATTCTTCCTGTGTTGCTGCTGTGATGCTGGCCTGGATATCTATATCTGTAACTTCGTCCTCATCTCCTTGGTCTGGAATATATGCAACGCTAACAACTTTTTCGTCGCTGTTAGTATTGAATACACGAACACCACCCGCACTGCGTGACCTAAAAGAAATACCCTCGATTGGGCAACGTATAGACTGTCCTGTGCTAGTCACCAGCATGATTTGATCTTTGATTTCCACAGGGAAGCTAGCAATGACTGGCCCACCACGCATTGCTTTGTCCATAGCTGTTACACCCATTCCGCCGCGTCCGCGAACGGGGTAGTCATGACTTGAGGATAGCTTTCCTGATCCACCCTTTGTAATGGTTAGAATTAGATTTTCAACGGACGCCATCTCATCATAACGTTCTTGGCTAAAGTTTGGATCTGCTACCACTTCATCTTCACTAGCACCCTCATCTAAAATCCCTGCCATAGCACGACGCATTTTAAGATATGCTGCCCGTTCTTCGGGAGTGGCTCGGAAGTGTCGAATGACGGACATTGAAACAACTTTGTCGTTGCCAGTCAGTCTGATTCCGCGAACTCCAGTCGAGGCACGTGAATTCATGATCCGTAAATCTGTTGAGGAGAAACGAATGGCTCTGCCACTATCTGTTATCAACATAACATCATCTTCTTCGCTGCAGATACGTGCATTTACCAGCTCTACATCGTCAGGCAATTTCATTGCAATTTTTCCGTTTGACCGGACATTTGTGAAATCTGATAGGCGGTTACGACGTACATCGCCCTGCGTTGTTGCAAATACGATTTGCAAATCACCCCAATCGGCCTCTTCTCGGTCTACGGGCATAATCGCTGCTACGGATACTCCTTGTGGGATTGGTAGGATGTTAACGATTGCTTTGCCTTTGGCAGTGCGCCCCCCCATTGGCAGTCGCCATGTCTTCATCTTATAGGCCATACCGTCTGTGCTGAAGAAAAGAAGCTGTGTATGGGTATTCGCCACAAATAGTGTTGTGACCACATCTTCATCTTTGGTTGACATACCTTGTAGGCCTTTGCCGCCTCGCTTTTGCGCGCGAAAGTCGACCAAGGCGGTGCGTTTGATATATCCGGCAGCGGTAATGGTTACGACCATCTCTTCCCGTTCGATAAGGTCCTCGTCCATCATGTCGCCGGACCATTCGATAATCTCTGTGCGGCGCGGAACTGCAAAATTTGTCTTAACTTCATTCAGTTCATCGGCAATAATACCCATAATTCGCTCGCGCGAGGACAGTATCGCGAGGTATTCTTTGATTTTAACAGCCAAAATCTCTAGCTCATCTGTAACTTCTTTAACTCCAATTTGAGTTAGCCGCTGCAATCTTAGTTCCAAAATTGCGCGGGCTTGAGTTTCAGAGAGATTATAGGTGCCGTCCTCATTCACAGAATGCGTAGGATCATCAATTAGACGAATATAGGCTGCGATTTCTCCAGCGGGCCAGCGGCGCTCCATTAATTGCCGGCGTGCCTCTGAAGCATCAGCAGACTGTCGAATTGTAGCTACAATTTCATCGACATTGGAGACAGCTACAGCAAGTCCACAAAGAACATGACTACGCTCACGCGCTTTGCGCAGCTCGAATGCTGTTCTGCGCGCAACGACTTCCTCGCGGAAGTCAATAAAACAGGTTAGGAATCGGCGTAGAGTTAGCTGCTCGGGGCGGCCACCATTTAATGCCAACATGTTGCATCCAAAAGAGGTCTGCATTGGTGTGAAGCGGAACAATTGATTCAAAACGACTTCAGCGGTTGCATCCCGCTTCAGTTCTACAACAACTCTCACACCATTACGGTCAGATTCGTCTTGAACATGCGCCACGCCTTCAATGCGTTTGTCGCGTACCTCGGCTGCAATTTTTTCAATCATAGCAGCTTTATTTACCTGATACGGTATCTCTTCAATAATGATAGCCCAGCGGTCTTTGCGTAGTTCTTCAAAACGTGTTTTAGCACGATTTATAACGCTACCACGCCCTTCAAGGTATGCTTTGCGTGCTCCTGTGCGACCCAACATGACACCGCCGGTCGGAAAATCAGGGCCCGGAACGTATTCTATCAGTTGCTCTGAGGTTAAATCCGGATCTTCAATCAAAGCAAGTGTAGCATCAACGATTTCGCCCAGATTGTGAGGCGGAATATTTGTTGCCATCCCAACGGCAATACCGCCAGCGCCGTTGACAAGCATATTTGGGTAACGTGCTGGCAGGACGGTCGGCTCAGTGTCTTTGCCGTCATAGTTAAGTTGAAAGTCAACTGTGTCTTTATCAATGTCCGACAATAAAGCTTGCGCCGCTTTTTCCATCCGAACTTCAGTATAACGGTACGCGGCTGCCTTATCGCCGTCCATAGAGCCAAAATTACCCTGCCCATCGAGAAGGACAAGCGACATCGAAAAATCTTGAGCCATTCGCACGAGTGCATCATAGATCGCGC
>JAPKEA010000392.1 GCA_028822275.1 Planktomarina sp.
TCACGCGAGCTTCCCAAGCTTAAGTTACGGGTTCAATTCCCGTTACCCGCTCCAGCACTATTAGTTACCTACCAAATAGAGGTTTTGCCCCATCCGGACTTTAGCTGAATAGCTCGTTACACAGTTCCAGGCCGTCGACCAAGGCGTCTACCTCTTGTGTTGTATTATACATAGCAAAACTGGCTCGGCAGGTGGCGGTGACATTTAGATACTCCATTAGAGGTTGTGCACAGTGGTGCCCAGCTCGCACAGCGATACCTTTCTTATCTAGAACAGTTGAAATATCGTGCGCATGCGCTGGACTATCTAGGGTAAACGAAAAAATTGCTCCTTTGGTGTGGGAATTTCCCTGAACATTTAACCAATCCAATTCATCAAGCTTGCTTCTAGCGTAATCACAAATAGAACTTTCATGCTTCGCTATAGCCTGCATTCCAACATCCATCATATACTCGATAGCAACACCCAGCCCAATTTGCTGAACAATTCCCGGTGTTCCTGCTTCGAATAACATTGGCGCGTCGTTGTAGGTAATTATATCTCGACCAACTTCCCGGATCATATCACCACCACCCATGAAAGGTCTCATTTCAGCAATTCTCTCTGATGCAATATAGATCGCGCCTGACCCGCTTGGCCCATAAAGCTTATGGCCCGTGATAACAAAAAAATCACAGCCAATGTCTTGAACATCTATAGGCATGTGTACGGCGGACTGCGAACCATCTACAAGAACGGCAGCACCTTTAGCCTGCGCTGCACGTGTGATGGTTTTAACATCAATAACGGTACCCAAAACGTTTGACATGTGTGTAATGGCGACGAGTTTGGTTCGTGCAGTCATCGCGGCAATAACTTTTTCGGGATCTAGGTCTCCGGTTTCATCTACATCTACCCATATTATCTTTACACCCAAACGCTCGCGCAAGAAGTGCCAAGGAACGATATTGGCGTGATGTTCCATAATGGAAAGAATAATCTCATCGCCTGCCTCAAATCGCGGCATGGCCCAACTATAAGCCACAAGATTGATCCCTTCCGTCGTACCTGAATTGAAAACAATGTTGTCCTCAGAAGGAGAATTGAGAAACTTTGCAATTTTACCGCGCACCGCTTCATACTTATCGGTAGTCACATTAGAAAGGTAATGTAGACCTCTATGAACATTAGAATATTCTTCAGAGTAAGCCTTTGCAACTGCATCGATCACTACCTGAGGTTTTTGTGCTGATGCACCATTATCTAAATAGACTAATGGCCTATTATTGACTTCCCGACCCAGGATCGGAAAATCACTGCGTATCGCACTAATATCAAAACTCATGATGCAATTGCCTCTGGGTTAAACCCGAAAAAAACCAATAAAATACTAAAACTAATGGATAGACCGAATATTGCGATTAAAAAACATAAAGCAGAAATTAACTTTGAATGCAGGCCTAACCAGACAGTCACAAATCCAAACATAACCCACAGCCAAACAACGCTAGCCATCAGACTTAAGAATGTAGCTAGGCTGACGGATACAAGCATCAAGACCATCTGCCCAATTTGGATAATTATTTGTAGAACCTGAAGCCAAGAGAATATCCAAATCCCATCTATTAACCGGCCATTGCCGCCAAAACCTCGTCCAATCAGCATAACAAAATATATCACGACTAAATTTGCCATTCCCATGACGGCGACAAGGATAAATGGTGATAGAGGGATCGACCCTGGAAGAATATTTACTAATTGAAAGCCATTAAATCCAAACAGGGTTACAATAGAAATGATGATTGAAAGTGCATAGGCACTAACTGAAAGATTGAGGTCATGCTTGATGGCCAGAACACGCTGGGCTGCAACATTAGGATCCCTAAAGCTCTCTACGACAAGATTAAAGATAAAATTCATAATTCAGACTCTCGTAAAGAATTGATTAAAATCCATAAAAAGAAAGCAATATATAAAAAACCAACAATATTATTTTGCATCCCTGGTCCAATAAACGCTTTCACTAATCCTGACAAAATTGCCAAAGGTGACGTTGCAAGAAGTGTCCAAAATAGAGCTAGACGAGCGGAATAGTAATCAGCCTTAGCCCCAAACAACCGAGATATAATGCGCAACATAGCGGCCAATCCATATGCTATCAGTGGTAACACAAAAATAATGCCCACCAAATCATTCTGGATCATATCGGTAAGTGTTCCGCCTTCAATATGGGCTTGCCGCGCGCGAAAAGGCCACTGAGACATAAATAATACAATGCAGCCACCCATCAGCATTGCAAGGGCACGGTCCTCGCGTAAACCCATAGAACGAAGCCGCGCCATAACCATACGCGGTTTGATATGCGATAAAAATATGTCACGCGTAACCGACATTTCTAACGTATTTCCAATGCTTTGGTTAAATGGTTCAAAATTGCATCTGCCAAAGTGTCATCCTCAATTTCTTGAATAGCTTCCGCGACAAATGAGAGTGTCAGCAAATCAACAGCTTTAGTATGTGACACACCACGTGAACGAAGGTAAAATAGAGCGTCATCGTCGATAGCGCCAGAAGTTGACCCATGTGAACACACCACGTCGTCGGCATAGATCTCAAGTTCAGGCTTTGCCAAAAATTGGCTATCGTCATCTAACAGTAAAGATTGGCTAATTTGATAACCGTCTGTTTTCTGGGCGCCCGATTTCACCAAAATTTTCCCCTGAAACACACCAACAGCACCATTACGCAAAACCTTTTTGAAAACTTGTCGGCTTTCACAGTTTACAGCATCATGGGTAACAAAAATTGTGTCATCATGGTGAAACTCCCCGTCGCCTAAACACGCGCCAGCAACTGTTGCATTCGCGCTATCTCCAGTAAGCTCCAGCACGCATTCATTTCGCGTTAATTTAACGTCCGAAGTCAAAGTAAAAGACTTGAATGTACTCATTTTACCAAGTCGAGCGAATATATGAGAATGAATATGACCCTCGATACCATCTTGAACCCTAATATGGTGAAAGCACCCCGTGTCGGCGACATCAACTTCAATA
>JAPKEA010000035.1 GCA_028822275.1 Planktomarina sp.
ACATTGATTAGTCCATTT
Source organism: Planktomarina sp. (assembly GCA_028822275.1). GTDB lineage: Bacteria > Pseudomonadota > Alphaproteobacteria > Rhodobacterales > Rhodobacteraceae > Planktomarina. The sequence goes on from JAPKEA010000035.1 coordinate 19, forward strand.
TTTGGTCAAAATCCAACACTAAGGGAGACTTTTCTCTTCAAGAAAATGGATTAAGAACCACTTACCGCGATGTTTTAGACGCATCTACCTCCCACGCGGGCTTGAGCCCGACGTGCCCTTTTGACTAAAAACGAGGAAGCCCAAGCAAAACCAAAAATATTAATAGGCCGTCTTTAGAGGCGCGAACATAACTCTCAGTCAATCTCTCTTTTCAATAGCATATTTGCTAAGCAATGCACCTTGCATCATGAAAAACGCAAACAAAGCAGCAGTTAAGCCAAACGTCTTAAAATAAACCCAAGTGTCGGTTGAAAAACTCCGCCAGACAGCCTCGTTAGCGAGGGCCAAACCAAGGAAGAAAGCTGTAAAACGTCGGGTCAATATCATCCAACCAGTATTTTCAAGTGGTATTAGTTCTTGCATTATTACACGCAAATAGGATTGCCCTCGTAATAGCCCAATCCCAAGAATCCCACCAAATAGGAGGTAGATAATTGTTGGCTTCATTTTGATGAAACTTGGATCATTTAGCCAAACGGTTAGCCCCCCAAAGATAGTCACTAAGACCACAGTCATGATTTGTATTGGTGCAATTTTACCAGTCAACCTCCACAAAATTGCTGTCGTAAAAAGTAAAAGTGGAATGAATAAGCCAGTAACTACAATAAAGCCCTGGTAATCACTTCCCCCAATGGTGAAAACGCTCTCTTTTAGACGCATGTAGGCCACAAAAAAAGCCACAATTGGGCCCAACTCCAGCAGCGGCTTCACCCATTTGGGTAATGTATGTTCAGACATATTAATTCGTTCCTTTTATCTCGCAAATTCAACTATCACAGCACCCAGCGCGATCAAAGCTATCAGCACAATCCGGCGCAGTCCAACCATCTCTTTAAGGAAAACCCAGCCGATGAGGGCTGCGAATACTGTTGAGGTTTCCCTCAACACAGCCGCTTCACCAATTTTTCCCAATCGTGTCGCCATCAATAAGGACCCAAAAGAGGCAATGGCAACGATGCCACCCAAAGGCCCACGCCATAACAACCCCTGGCCACCGAGCAAGATATTACGGCTGCGCGCATAAATTAATCCTAAGATAGGCATGGACCAGCTGTCGATGACAAATAACCAAGCTAAGAAAGTAAATGGATCAGTTGAGGCCCTTATCCCATAGGCGTCATAAGTAGTGTACAAAGCTACGAAAACACCCGTGGCCAGTGCAAACCCCAATGCTGCGTTTAAAGTCTCACGCTCGGACTTAAGATTTTTTAGATTGTATAACGCCAGCCCAAATATCCCACTCAAAAGGACCGCGACACCGGCTAATTGTCCCCAACTAAAGACTTCTCCAAAAAATAAAAATGCTGCAATGATCGTGAATAGTGATCCTGATCCTCGCACTACTGGGTAAACAACCGTATAAGCACCTCTCGTATAAGCCATAGCTTGTAAAACTTTATATGCTGTGTGAATTCCCCAAGTGACCGCAAAGATTAACCACATATGAGGCTCAGGCCATGGCACCGCGATCAGTGCAATAGGTAGGGCAATAATACCATAGCTGATATCGATAGCACCGCGCATAATCCATGGGTTCACAATGCCTTTCTGCATTGCTGCAAACGCAGCATGCAAAACCGCAGCCATAAGCGCCAAACACATCGCGATACTGCGGCCTAACTCTGTGCCTTCAACCAAAAGGACCCATTCGCCCAAAAGCCTAGGCTCCAGTCAGCGCATTGGCAAAATCTTCTGGATCGAAAACGTCAAGATCATCTATTTTCTCACCCACCCCAATTGCGTGAATAGGAAGAGCAAACTTATCTGCAAGCGACACCAGCACGCCACCTTTTGCGGTTCCGTCCAATTTAGTCATAATCAAACCTGATACATCTGCTAGTTTTTGAAATGCATCCACTTGGTTCAATGCATTTTGGCCAGTGGTCGCATCCAAAACCAAAAGTGTATTGTGCGGGGCCGTTGAATCTTTTTTGCGGATAACCCGTACGATCTTTGACAGTTCTTCCATCAAATCTGCTCGGTTTTGCAAACGCCCGGCAGTATCTATCATCAACAGATCGGCCCCATCAGCCTCAGCCTGTGTCATTGCCTCAAAAGCCAAACTGGCAGGATCAGATCCTTGAGGGGCAGTCATTACCGGTACGCCAGCGCGATCCCCCCAGACTTTAAGCTGCTCAACAGCCGCTGCGCGAAAAGTATCCCCAGCGGCGATTACAACTGATTTTCCAGCAATCTTAAATTGGCTTGCTAATTTACCAATAGTTGTCGTTTTCCCGGACCCATTCACACCAACAACCAAAATCACTTGGGGCTTCTTATTGTAAATCGGCATAGGCCGAGCGACAGGCTTCATAATCCGAGCAATCTCTTTTGAAAGGGCTGTCTTAATTTCTTTAGTCGACATCTTTTTGCCATATAGATCTTGTGCCAAATTCGCTGTAATTCGAATGGCCGTGTTAACCCCCATATCAGATGCTATCAACAACTCCTCGAGCTGTTCTAACATCTCATCGTCGAGAACTCGACGCGGCGTTCGCAAAAATAAACCGCTTTTCTCAGGCAAAGGGATCGGAGGTGTAGTATCAACGACAAACTTTTCAGAGCTCGCAGCTACAGGGCTTGGCAAGGCTGTCTCTTCCAACGGCTCCCCTCCCACGACAACAGCTACTGCGCCCGTTTCCAGCTCAGCCCGAGAAAGAGTTTCCGAGAGCATCGGGTCGACAGCACCTTCAGGTCCGCCATCATGATTAGACACCTGCTTGAATTTGGGCATCTCAACCACGGATTGGTGCCCTTGAACCTCAGGCTTTAATTCGACACTTTCTTGGACGGCATTCTCATCAACAATGGCATCCAGACCCTCTTCTAGCTTTGCCGAAGATTTAAATAATCGTGATTTTAATTTCCCAAAAAAGGACATTCAAGCGCTCCAAAATTCCCACCGACCAAACACATCCAAAAATAGACCCTGTTTCACCTTGAATAGAATGTAATGATCAGGACAGCAGAAGCCAATGGCGCATAGCCATTAGCCTAATTTATTCTTCAAAAAGACTTCAGTTTGCTCCCATAAAGCAATAAGTTAAATCAGCAAAAACTACCCATCGTCAGTGATTTAAATTTCACCTGCAAAATACTTAATGACAGATTTGATTGGATTGGGAGCTGCTTGTCCAAGGCCACAGATTGAAGCATCAGTCATTGCCACAGTTAGCTCACTCAAAAGTGGTTTGTCCCATTTTTTTGCTTGCATCAGCTTAACTGCCTTTTCACAGCCAACCCGGCATGGAGTACATTGGCCACAGCTTTCATCTTCGAAAAACCGCAACATGTTCAACGCAGCACCACGCGCACTATCTTGGTCAGATAATACAACCACAGCTGCAGAGCCGATGAACGTCCCCAAGGGTTGTAACGTATCAAAATCAAGGGGAATATCATGGATAGATGCTGGCAAGAGCCCCGAAGAGGGGCCCCCCGGTTGATAGGCTTTGAATTCATGCCCGTCGAGCATTCCACCACAAACTGCAATAATGTTAGTGATTGTGGATCCTGCTGGCAGCAAATAAACTCCTGGATTTTGAACTCGCCCAGAAACAGAATAACTGCGCAAACCGCGGCGTCCGTTCAACTCTGTGCTATTGAGGCATTCAGGGCCTTCTCGCACCACCCGCGCCACCCACAAAAGCGTTTCCACATTATGAACAAGGGTTGGGCGATTGTGTATACCCATAGCCGCCACGAAGGGTGGACGGTGTCGTGGGAGACCGCGTTTGCCTTCAATACTCTCAATCATCGCACTTTCTTCACCACAAATGTACGCACCAGCGCCACGACGCAAAACAATATAGCCTACTTCAACAATACCAGCAGCCTCTAGCGCCGCAATCTCGATCGCCAAAATATGCAACACTGCAGGGTATTCATCCCGCATGTAGACAAAACAGGTCTCCGCTTCTACCGCCCAAGCAGCAATCAACATACCTTCCAAAAACAGATGTGGTGTCCGCTCAAGGTAGTAGCGGTCCTTGAAGGTGCCGGGTTCGCCCTCATCGCCATTTACAGCCAAATAACGTGGACCCGCATTGCTACGCACAAAACCCCACTTTGTGCCCGATGGAAAACCTGCACCACCTAGGCCGCGCAGGCCACTTTCTTTTATTGAAGCCTGCACATCTTCCCAATTACCGTTCACTCGCAACGCGGCCAATTGGGCATAGCCACCACCTTTTTGGTAGGCAGGCAAATCTTCATAGTCAGGAATATCTGCATGCGTATGGCCGGTGGCAACTGCCACTTGAACTTTTTCAAGCGTCGCATGATCGATGTGGTGATGACCTAACTCCAGAACAGGCGCTGTATCACAGCGCCCCATACAAGGCGCTCGCAAAACACGAACTCTAGAGCCATCCAAGCCATTTTCCAAAGCACGCTGCAACGCAGTTGCACCTGCCAATTCACACGAAAGGCTATCACACACCCGAACAGTCAGTGAAGGAGGTGGCGTTTCACCTTCTTTCACCACATCAAAATGGGCGTAAAAAGTTGCTACTTCGTATATTTCAGCTTGACTTAAACGCATCTCTTCAGCAAGCGCACACATGTTCTCAGCCGAGATACAACCATGTGCATCTTGGATGAGATGTAAAAATTCAATAAGCATGTCACGGTTTCGGGGTTGATCCCCAAGGAGAACTTGAACTGCGGATAAGGCATTATCTTCAACTTGACGGCCCTTGGGGCGGACCCGTCCGCGACCTTTGCCAGATTTCCAAACACCCTTTTGTGATGCGTCAGACATGCGTTCTTCCTCGGTTAGTTGGGATGGGTCTAGCCTGCATTAATTAATCAAAGTAGTGTGAAAAGCGACACCAAACGCATCAGATGCGTTTCTATTGTTCTTCAAATTAGCCAAACATAAATACTTCATAATAGTTGCCCCTCCTCTGGTGGCTTTGGCTTACGCTTTTTGCCCAGGCTAGTTGGCGCAGTCAGCGTCAAGCTCTCACCAAATGAAACACGGCCATCCACAAATTCTACCTCTAAAAATTTTGCAGATTTTGCCTGTACCACTGTGGTGATGACATCAACCCCATCGCGTACAACCGAATATCCTCGCCTTAAAGTTTCACGGTACCCAAGGGTTTCTCGTAAACGGTCTATACCGTTCAATTGCTTCTTCTTACCCTCAATATGACGAGTAAGATTCTGATTCAAACGTAGGCGATGCTGGTCCAGCTCAGCATACATCCTGTTACTGCGTGTCGCAAAAGGAACCAGCCACAATCGAGTGCACGTGGTATTTAGTTTTTGGCGAGTCTCAATTTTAATACGTGAAAGTGCCGGCAACAAACGGTTCGTTAATGCTTGCAGTCTCCGTTTTTCCAGAGTTACCATACGATTTAAAGTAGATGGTTTAATCTGTGAAGCCATTGTTCCCAAACGTAATTCCTGGCGTTGCACTAAAGACCGAAGCGCTGATGGTAATCGCCCATCCCAAACATCAAACCTTTGTTGAGCTTGATAAATGAGATTTTCTGGCTTTGGGAGCGCACGAGCTAAATCCACTAATCGCTGTTCGCGCCGGGCGAACGTATTTGCCTGTGCCAAAGACGCACGTGCATTCATCGAGCCGATAAGCGCCAAAAGATCTAGCCTAACAGGAACTGCCAACTCAGCAGCAGCTGTAGGTGTCGGCGCTCGGCGGTCTGAAACGAAGTCAATTAAAGTGGTATCTGTTTCGTGACCCACAGCTGAGATCAAAGGAATATCAGACGCAGCAGCAGAGCGGGCCACGATTTCTTCGTTAAACCCCCAGAGATCTTCGAGAGCCCCCCCGCCCCTGGCTACGATGATCAAATCAGGGCGCGGTAAAGCGCCTCCCGGCGTCAGCGCATTAAACCCATCAATCGCTCCCGCGACTTCTGAAGCACAATTAGCGCCTTGTACAGCCACCGGCCATACCAAAACCTTGCGCGGAAACCTATCACGCAAACGGTGCAGAATATCCCGTATTACAGCTCCAGTTGGAGAAGTCACCACACCAATAATTTCCGGCAAAAATGGCAAATCTTTTTTGTGAGATGGATCAAATAACCCTTCAGCAGCCAAGACTCGTTTTCGTTTCTCTAACATTGCCATTAACGCACCGACACCAGCAACCGCGACATCGTCCACATTTAGATTATATTTTGATTGTCCACCAAACGCCGTCATTTTTCCCGTTACTACAACCTCCATGCCTTCTTCGGGAAGAACAGATAATTTGGAAATTTGCCCCTTCCATGAAGTACAAGCGAGCGAGTTTCGATCATCTTTAACGTCAAAATACAAATGTCCTGAGCGGGCGTGAACGACTCGGCTAACCTCGCCTTTAACCCGAACCCGCCCAAACTCAGCTTCTAGCGAGCGTTTAACCGCGCTAGAGATTTCTGTAACTGTAAATTCATGGGCATTTTCGCCCACGCGTGGATCATCAATTAGATCAGACATTGTTACACATTGTGACCGGAGTTGTTGCAGCTTAGAACGCCCTCAAGCAAAGGCCAAGCGGAGAGTAAGCATTGAACATCTTAATCTTAGGCGGTGGCGGTCGCGAGCATTCCTTGGCTTGGGCGATAGCACAAAATCCAAAATGTGATCGATTGATTGTGTCTCCTGGCAATGCTGGAATTGCTAATTTAGCCGAGTGTATAGCTATGAATATTGTAGACGGCGACGAAATCCTTACATTTGTAAAAGACAATTCAATTGATTTCGTTATAATTGGCCCTGAGGACCCCTTGGCGGCAGGTATCGCAGATATCCTGCGGGCTGAAGATGTTTTGTGTTTTGGACCTAGTCAGGCGGCAGCACAACTAGAAGCCTCTAAATTGTTTACAAAATCTGTTTGTGATGCGGCCAAAGCGCCAACCGCTGTTTATGGCCATTTCACAGACAAACAGTCGGCACAAGATTATGTTAAAAAGATGGGAGCTCCCATTGTAGTAAAGGCCGACGGTTTGGCCGCAGGCAAGGGTGTTATTGTTGCGATGACACTTCCAGAGGCTCTAGAGGCCCTAGATTATATGTTTGGCGGCGAATTAGGTATAGCCGGCGCTGAAGTTGTAATTGAAGAGTTCATGCAAGGCGAAGAGGCCTCCTATTTTATCCTATGCGATGGGACTGATGTGTTAGCAATCGGAACTGCGCAAGACCACAAACGAGTAGGTGACGGTGATATTGGTCCAAATACAGGTGGCATGGGTGCCTATAGCCCAGCGCCAGTTTTAACAGATGAAATCGCCCAAAAAGCAATGGATCAAATAATCAAGCCAACGGTTGCGGAAATGTCTAGGCGTGGGACGCCCTATACGGGTGTGCTTTATGCCGGCCTGATGATCAAGAATGGTGCACCACGTTTGGTCGAATACAACGCGCGCTTTGGTGACCCTGAATGCCAAGTATTGATGATGCGTCTTGGAGCTCAAGTTCTAGACCTTTTGCTCGCCTGCGCCGAGGGTCGCCTTGCCCAAGCGCGTGTCAATTGGGCTGATGATCATGCTTTGACCGTTGTACTTGCAGCGGAAGGTTACCCTAGAAGCTACAAAAAAGGATCTTTAATTTTGGGTTTAAACACCATTGAATCATCATCTAAAGCTATGTGTTTTCATGCAGGTACCAGCCAATCCGAAACAGGTATAACCGCCCAAGGGGGCCGTGTTTTAAATATGACCGCAAGAGCTGAAACGTTAGAGGACGCACGCAAAAAAGCTTACGAAATGGTTAAGCAAGTTGACTGGCCTGAAGGTTTTTACCGCAGTGATATCGGTTGGCGGGCTTTGAGCTAAAATTTAATAGACAACAGCAGATTTTTAATTCTTTAGTCTCACGTTTATCGGAAGGTTGGCTTCGGCAACCTCTCGGCTAGATCCTTGAGTGGAAACAGCAAAGCAATTTCCAGACCAAGCGCATTATAGAAGCAATGGATGAATATCACCAGACTTGCACACTTCACCTGTAATCTCTTCATAGCTAGCTTTATGATTTTCGAGGCCAACAGACGAAGAAAGCTGCTGGAGAATACCGCATACAAAAGCCCAAGACCCTCATAGTGAGTAAACTTTAAATTTGTCGCTCAGGCGTACGCACAACCAATCCATCCAAATCATCAGATACACGTATTTGACATGTCAGACGCGATTGGCCTGGTTTTGGTTCAAACGCGAAATCCAGCATATCTTCTTCCATACCATCCATAGCCGGAAGTTTATCAGCCCAAGCAGCGTCAACGTATACGTGGCAGGTTGAGCACGCGCATGCGCCTCCACAATCTGCCTCAATGCCTGGAATATTGTTGTCCCTAGCACCTTCCATAACGGTCAGACCATTAGCAACGTCAACAACGTGTTCAGTGCCACTGTGTTCTATATATGTAATTTTAGCCATGTCACTTGTCTCATTAGATTGTTTCAGTACCGAGGTATCACTTCACACGCAAATTTCTAGCCCCATTTAGGAAAATAAGAATTTGCTTGCGAAAGTTAGTAAATGTTCTACTTTTGTTCTATGAAATTTTTAACTCCTCACCAATGGCCTAACCCACCCTCAGCCATACCGCATGATATGCTCGATCTGCCCCCCAATGGAGCTCGGATCACAGTAGCGGGATTGGTGCTGGTACGTCAGCGTCCGGGAACTGCCAATGGGATAATTTTTATAACCATTGAGGATGAAACTGCCACTTGCAATGTGATTGTCTGGCGTACGCTTTATGAGACATATCGTCGAGCAATTATTTCTGGGCGCATGTTACGGATCACAGGTCACATTCAACGCGAGGGAGCGGTCTGCCATGTGATTGCAGAAATTGTTGAGGATATCTCGTATATGCTAGATGAGTTATTACAGCCTGAGGCCAGTCGAGCCATCGAACAGCCTTAACCCTTAGGCATAAAAAAGGAGACCACAGTCGTCGCCTTTTAAAAACAAGAAAAGTTTTAGTCTTGGATAGACAGCGCCAAGAAACGAGGCTCATTTTCGCGGCGAACTAAAAGCAGCATCGTCTTGCGTCCACCTTCTATTGTCGTCGCGACTTGCTCCTGAAACTCAGCAACATTGGTAATTTTTTTCTGACCAGCCTCAGTGACCAAATCACCAGCACGCAAACCTTTTTCAAATGCATCAGATGTCTCATCAACATCCATCACTAGCAACCCGTTTGCGTCCAACTTTAAACCCAGACCCTTACGCATATTATCAGTGAGGTTGGTCAAAGTAATCCCAAACAGTTCCAATTTTTTCGGTGCCTCAGGAACCTCATCCAGTTCAGGCGGCAAGACGGCGCGCGCCAAATTTTCGTCATCACGCAGACCCAAAGTCACACTCAGTGTCAGACGCTCACCATCGCGCAGCACAATCACATCAACAGCTTTTCCTACTGGAGTATTGCCAACAGTTTGGATCAAATCTCGAACGTCTTCGACTTCATGTCCGTCAAAGACCAAAATTACATCATTTTGTATTATACCTGCGTCCTTGGAAGGACCATCTGGAACACCCGAGACCAATGCACCTGCAACCCGGTCAAGCCCAGCAATACTTTCAGCTATATCCTCATCTACGTCTTGAATGCGAACGCCCAGCCAGCCACGTCGAATTTCGCCAAATTCAGTCAATTGAGTTACTACACGGCTCACCACATTGGACGCCATTGAAAAGCCGATACCAATAGATCCACCGTTTGGCGAAAGAATAGCAGTGTTCACACCCACGACCTGCCCATCAAGATTAAATAACGGCCCGCCAGAATTACCTCGATTTATTGCTGCATCAGTCTGAATATAATCATCATAAGGTCCCGCCAGTTCTCTATTACGAGCCGACACTATTCCCGCAGAGACAGAGAACCCCTGCCCTAATGGATTGCCTATTGCAACAACCCAGTCCCCCACCCTTGCCGTGTCACTATCACCAAAACTTACGAAAGGAAGTGACACATCAGATTCAACTTTCAGCACAGCAATATCTGTATTTTTATCTGTTCCAATCACCGTTGCAGGTAAAACCTCACCAGTAAAAAACTCAATCTCAATCTCATCTGCACCGTCAATCACATGATTATTAGTTACTATAAAGCCGTCAGAAGATACCACAAAACCAGATCCAAGCGCTGACGAACGACGTGCGCCTGGCCTGCCATCGCGGCGGCGGTCTTGAAACTCTTTGAAAAAATCTTCGAATGGAGACCCTTCAGGTACAATCCCGCGCGGCATTGCATCAGTGCGACCAGCCACGACAGTTGAGGTAGTAATATTAACCACAGAAGGACTGCTGTCCTCGGCTAGATCGGCAAACGTGTTCGGCATCATTTGCGCCGCAATTTGCAAAGTTTGTAGCAATAGCAACAGTAAAACAGCGGTAATCATAAGACCCATCTGTTTGAGATTGAAATTTTTACGCATCGGTATTGCTACAGAATTCATAGTTTTCTCCTGGAAGATGCTTCCCAACAGAGTAGAAAGCATCATGAATAACTAATGTTTAATTGGATATAGCTCACTCGGCTTTCAACGCAATAGGCAGTTACAATCCCTTAACAACAGGTGATTGAAGCCAGGGAAGCAGTGACTGGTTTATAGACCAAGAAGACAAGAATAAGACCCACCACCAAAAGCAAAGCCCCCATCTGACGTCGCACTGAAATAGATAGATTTTTTAATAAAGTTAATACCTTTTCAATAGCATAAGGGGCCAGTAAATATACCAGCCCCTCCACAATCATAATGGCACCAAGGCCAAAAATAATGTTTTCAATCAATTTGAGACGCGTGGTGACGCAGATTGCAAATAGTTCAAGAATTCATGACTGGGTGGAATCACGAATGTAGAATTGCTTGCTTTGATCGAGGATTCATATGCCGCAAGTGAACGGTAGAAGTCGAAGAATTCTGGGTCAGCTCCGAATGCTTTGGCCAAAATCTTCGTTCGCAATGCATCTGCTTCACCCTCAATGACCAATGCATCACGACGAGCTTCTGACAGTTTTTCTTCATATGTTCGGTCTGCCACAGCTGTTACACGCTGAGCGGCTTCACGACCACGCGCTCGTTCGTCAGTTGCTTCACGTTCACGTTCAGCGATCATCCTCTGTAAGGTCGCATCAAAGTTTTGCTCTGGCAGGTTTGTTTGACGCAGGCGTACGTCAACTACGTCCAAACCCAGATCAAGAGCCCTAACCTGAGCTGCAACACGAATGTTTTCCATCAACTTTGAACGCTCAGGAGACAATATTGCGTTAGACGTAACACCATCAGCCCCAAGGACCGCTCGAATCTGACCATCCAAAATATCCATGAGCTGAATAGCAGCTTCACGCTCGCCACCGCCGCCAAGCGCCTGCCGGAACTTAACTATATCAGCAATACGGTAGAGAACGAACGCATCCACTTCGAGCCTACGATCGTCCGCAGGGGTAACCTCGATAAGAGGTGTCTCGAGTGAAAGAATTCGATCTTCAAAGCGAACAACCTGATCAAGCCAGGGGAATTTAAAGCCTAAACCAGGCTCTATTTTCACCTGTTTGATCTGACCAAACCGCAAAACGAGCGCTTTTTCGCGTTCGTCCACGATAAAGATCGACATTAAGGCGACAGTGGCAAGACCTGCGACAAAGATCATAGCAATACGAGATTTCATTGACATTAGTTTGATCCTCTCTGCGCGTTACGGTTCAATTCATTGAGTGACAGGTAGGGCACGACGTCTTGGCCACCCTCCCCATTGTCCATAATGATCTTATCTACATTACCCAAAACTTTCTCCAAAGTTTCAATGTAAAGCCTACGACGGGTCACTTCTGGCGCAACTTGATACTCTTTCAAGACAGCTGAAAAGCGGCTCGCCTCGCCCAATGCAGCATTTACCACAGTTGCGCGGTAGCCCTCTGCAGCCTGAACAATTTGAGCAGATTGGCCGCGCGCTTCCGCGAGGCGTTGGTTAGCATAAGCATCCGCTTGGCGCTCACGCTGGTCACGCTCCTGCTCCGCTGCTTGTACATCACGGAACGCGTCAATAACAGAAACGCGTTTTTGCGAACCATCCACTGACGTTACGACAACTTGCTGGCTGGGTGGATCCACTTTATTAAAGTTAACACGAAGAACTGAGATACCAGTCTGACGTTGATCTAAAGTTTTTTGGATCAACTCACGGACATTGGCTTCAATCATGGCTCGGTCTCTATTCAAGATTGGAGCAAGCTCAGACTGCGCAATTACTTCACGCATCGCAGCTTCCGAAATGGCACGGATAGAGGCCTCAGGTGCTTTTAAGCTGAACAAGAAATCACGTGAGTTCTTGATGTTCCAAACAACTTGAAAATCAATATCAACGATGTTCTCATCCGTTGTTAGCATCAAACCTAAGCCCGAGTCGCGAGATCCATTGATACCCAGAGACTCGGTGCGGTTGGTCGTGACGTTAAATTTTTCATACGTCACAACCGGCCATGGTGCAAAATTCAAACCGTTTGTTCCAATTTGATTAAACTCACCTAGGAACAATTCAACTGACTGTTCTTCCGGCTTCACCGTGTAAAATGATGCAAAAAGCCAAAGAGCAACCGCTGCTAGACCTCCAAAAAGGAACGTGCCGCGCGGCAACCCTCCGCCACCTTCACCAGAGGCGTTTCCACCGCCTCCTTTACCGCCCATCAATACACGGAGCCGCTCTTGACCCTTCCGCATCAATTCATCAATTTCCGGGATTTGCGGCCCATCTGGTTGGCGGTTATTTCCACCATTTTTGTTGCCGTTGTTCTTGCCATTGTTGCCGCCGCTTCCGCCGCCGCCCCAAGGGCCTCCATTATCATCTGACATTCAGCGAATTCCCTTCACGGTGTTTATGCCTTTTTAACATACCTGTGTTTCACTTCAAGATTTTCAAGTCGTGCGCACAGGAGATTTCATTGTTACTAATTCTTCGGCCATCGTCGGATGTACTGCGCACACCCGATCAAATTCCTCTTTTGTTGCCCCCATCTTGACAGCGATGCCAGCCATTTGAATCATTTCGCCTGCACCATCTGCCACAATGTGGCAGCCTAACACTTTGCGTGTGGCTTTGCTTACAACGAGTTTCATCAAAACTTTATCTGAGTCTCCAATAAACGAAGTATTCATCGGGCGAAAGGACGTTGCAAAAATTTCAATAGGTTCCTGCTTGCTTGCATCTTCTTCGCTTAAACCGATGGTGCCAAATTCAGGCTGCGTAAAAACCGCTGACGGGATCAGTTTATGATCAATTGATGTTGGGTTCCCGAGTATTGCTGTTTGCACAAAAGCCATGCCTTCACGAATCGCAACAGGCGTTAAATTAACTCGGTTGGTCACATCTCCGATTGCATAAATTGATGATACTGCAGTCGCGGAATACTGATCGACATCCACTGCACCTTTACTGTCCAGCTCGATACCTAAAGCTTCAAGCCCCAAATTTGCACTGTTTGGAGTGCGGCCAGTTGCAAACATCACAACATCAAAGCTCTGAACTTGGCCTTGCAAGTCAGTTACCTCAAGGCAATCATCAGTTTTTATAATTTTTACAACGTTTGCTTCCGTCACCACATGGACACCACGATCAAGCATACCTTGTTCAATCACCCCCCTTGCTTCACCATCAAAACCTCTTAAAATTTGATTTCCACGATACCAAAGATGCGTTTCAACACCCAGGCCATTCATGATCCCAGCAAATTCACATGCGATGTATCCTCCACCAACAATCAATATGCGCTTTGGCAGCGTATTTAGATGGAAGATCTCGTTAGAGGTAATCACATGCTGGGCACCAGGAATGTTTGGCACCACGGGCCACCCACCAGTTGCTACCAAAATTGTTTTCGCAGTAACCTTGCGGCCATCAGCAAACTGAACTTCATTCAATCCAGCCACTGTGGCCCTGCAATCAAATGTGTCAACATCC
>JAPKEA010000393.1 GCA_028822275.1 Planktomarina sp.
CAATTTCAAGACCAGTCAAACGGCCAGCACCTTTGCCATCCTGCGTGACAGCAGTCGCTGCAAATGGTGTTGCAAACTGAGTGGCCCCAGAAAAATCTACTGTTATGTCAGAGTTTGGTAATCCCTCATATGTCACTTTCGTAATAGGGCTTTCTAATGCACCCGACTTACTGAAGGTAAGCTCACCATCGTCCAAAAATAGAGGATAAAAATCTTCAACAAGGTTATTCGCAAAAGTAGATATATCTGATGTTATTACGCCAGTAGGCGAAACAAATAGTGGGCGATTGTTTGCGTCTGTCGCTTGCTTAGGCGTCTTGATATCCGTCGTTTTACCTATGCCGAGGGCAACCTTATCCAATCCAAAGCGCACCGCACCTTCAACTTTGATTGTTGAGCTGTCACCCATAGTACCAGTCGTAAATACTAGATTGTTGGTAGCTAGATTGTAAGTCACATCCACCCCACCAATTGGCGCGCCCGTAACTGGATGCTGCATGATATTAATTCGTGATTCCAGAGCGGTTGCCAAGGTTACCCCTGTGTAGTTTTTCTGGGGTAGTTCGATCAACGCACTCACTCCATCAACCACTACTACAAATCTATTTTCATTAGCAACATTGGTAAGCGTGAAAGCTTGCTGCATATTAATAAGTGCATCCGCACCGGTTGCTATGCCTGGCTTAGATGCCAAGCCAGTAGCCGCCACGAAACCTTCCTCTCCTTGACGCGGGAAACCTAAGATTTGGTTTATTCCGTTACCAAGCTTATGCAGAACGGCTGCAGCATCATCTGTGGGGTCTTTCTCACCAACGTTATTTAATTTATATCGACCCAACATAATGTCAGACTTACTTTGGTTTGCAGCTACACCTACAGCTGTATTAGCTGCTATCGTCTCCCCAGTCTGTCCACTTGAAAAATCGAAGACATTATTAACAGTATCAAAATAAACATCCATGCCGTAACGCTTGTTTGCTGGCTGAAGGTCAAGGCCACTATTTATAAATGAATCACCAATTATTTTGTCATCGGTTGCTAAGCTAATGTCTTTGTTATTCCCAAAGGCTTGGACGCCAATACCATTTGTGCCAGACTCTAGGACCTTACTGTAAACAGTGTAGCTATTCATTTCAATACCAGTGCCTAGGCCTAGCTGTGTATTATCAGACGCAAAATTTAGTCGCTGCTCTACTTCATCATAGCCAACTTTTATTGCCGGGTTGCGGTCATCAATCCAGTTCGTCGATAGCGCGCCAGTGTTAAAACCTAAGGTTGATAAATCTTCACCTGAAGCTAGTTTGCCACCAGCAGTAAAGGCAGCAAACGCCAACGCCGCTTTCCCCGTTGTGTGGTGGGTCGTATCATGAGCCACAACTCTCTTAGCAGACAGTCCTATCTCTTGTACGATTACTCTATTTGTGTAGTACGCTTCGTTCACGCCTTCGACGCGGCCCTCTGTATCCTCAAAATAGGCTACAATATGGTCCGATGGCTTGGCCAAGACCTGAATTGGATATTCAGTGCCACCGTTAATGGCGGGGAAAGTCGCACCTTTCATATCAAAATCTAGGGTGATCCTGTAGTGATTAGCAGACGCCCCAGTTTCAGTAACATCGGTAACCGTAATATCTTTGGTCCCAAACAAGTCCGTCATTGCACTAACACTTTTACCGGTAGCCGGAAACTGCATGAACCTTACCGTCTCAGGCGTGGCGGTAAAGTTTAATTTAGGCACCTCTAAATAAGGCTTTCCAGCAAACGTGGTTCCAGCTGCGTGCACACTATATCCACCGGTCAGTCTTGCGGCCACATTATTATCATAAGCTTTAACAGTAGGCTTGCCAAATACACCATCTGCATTAGTAGAATCGTTGGAGTAGGCTACAAATCGGGTTACACCGGCGCCACCGCCAATGGCCCCCTCTTTGTGGGTAACCTTCACAATATCGTTGCCCGAGATTCTTGCAGCCGGTTGACCAGACGCAGGTACAGCCGTTTTTGGGATTATCCCAGATTTGAGCTTTTTAAAGAGAATGCCGTCAGCTTTCAAAGCGGTTATTTTTGCTGTGTCAACGCCAGCCGCTCCTGCGCCACCCGTTGCCTGCACATATGCGTTCATCTCGTCATTTATTCGAACCTGGGCATGGCTCAGAAAGTTATCACGGGTCATGCCAGCTTCTGCTAGGGCCGCAGTATTAACCATTGAAGCAGCGTTTAGGTCGACACTAATTGCCCCGGTATTAAGACCTTTTGTAAGACCATCTCCTGTTGATACTTTTAAGTCTATATTGATAACCTTATCGTTATCATTCAATAGAATTTTCTTATCGTCACCAAATGCAGTTTGTGTGGCCACTTCAACAGCCGCGGCTAACTGAGTGCCCGTGTAGGTGCCAGGCGGAATATCAATTGAGACTGGGCCACTTGCATCGATATCGACCAACATGAAATCCTTACCCCAGAAGTTATTGCCTAGGGGTTGTGCCACGCCAGTGGCAACCTGGTATTCCCGTGTAGACTGAAACTCAAGTGGGTCAGTTGTAATCGTGATAGTCTTATTATCAGCGAGGAACTGTGTAACCACATTGCCTTTTATCATGGCTGGGGTTGAATCGATTGCCACACCCAAATCGTCTGCTTTATAAAGTTTATAGCCTTTACCGTCGGGAATATATGCTGGATCTTGTGGAACGGTGGTCTGCTGGCCAAACTTATCTATGTATAGTTCCGCCTTCTGGGGGTCAACGGCGCGCGTTAGTGTAGGGGTAATTTCCACACCATCGACCAGCAACTTAGTATCATATTTAAATGTCGGCTCGAGATCAGTCTGGTTCTGTGTTTTTAAGTAAAACACAGTCGCAGATTGAGGAACTCCCGCGGCATCAAAAATAGTGACTGACGACGAAGCAGTGTAGGTTGTGGGGTCATCAGCGTTAAAGACATTATTTGCAGGAAGAACTGCCTCTTTAGAATTAAGATTAACTCCCATCGACAAATTAGTTGTAGCTGTTGGCGCACCAAATT
>JAPKEA010000394.1 GCA_028822275.1 Planktomarina sp.
CCCGTATGTGATCTGGAGGAACAATTAGCCAACCTACACGCCACCCAGTCATCGAGAAGTACTTCGAAAAAGAATTTATAATATAAACATCGTCCGTGACTTCTAACGCAGTTACAGCTTTCTTCTCATACTCAATACCATGATAAATTTCATCCGATATCATACTGATATTTCTACTCTTCAAACACGAAGCTAACACCTCTAAATCAGCTTTACCCAACATGGTACCCGTTGGGTTTCCGGGCGATGCAACTAATAACCCCGACAAGGCATAATCCTTAATGCCCTCAGGACGTAATTTGTGCCCCGTTTTTGGGTCAGTTAAAATATCAACAGGATCGAGAGACAAAGCCTTTAAAATTTGCCGGTATGACGGATACCCGGGGGCTGCAACACCTACCCGATCGCCTGGATCAAATAGTGCAGTAAATGTCAATAAAAAGCCAGCGGATGATCCAGAAGTCACTACAACACGGCCTGGGTCAAGATCAATTCCATACCAACGAGCGTAGAGCTTTGCTATTTCGCTCCGCAACTCAGGCAAGCCCAAGGCGACAGTATATCCTAACGGTTCCAGCTGTATGGCTTTTGCAACCGCCAAGCGCGCAGTA
This sequence comes from Planktomarina sp., assembly GCA_028822275.1. Taxonomy (GTDB): domain Bacteria; phylum Pseudomonadota; class Alphaproteobacteria; order Rhodobacterales; family Rhodobacteraceae; genus Planktomarina. The sequence continues at coordinate 612 of JAPKEA010000394.1, forward strand.
CGCGGCGCTGCAGTCCCAGGTTGTCCAACCTCCATGTGAACGACCCGTCGACCTTGCGCCTCAGCAACGCGCGCAGCCTCCATCACGTCCATTACAATGAAAGGATCAACTTGGCTTCGTTTAGAAGTTTTCATGGTCACACCTTTTTCTTAGTTCGCGCTGGATTCATTAGCTATCTTTGGTGTTTGACACGCACTTTATCACTGCAGTTATTAAAATAATTAAAGCGAATCTTTCTTAGATTTTGATTATGGTTGGACCGGCCAGTTGGCAACGTACTCAAGATATTTTAATCAGGGCTAAGCATTTTCAGCAATTAGTTCTCTGTTAAAATCCTATCAACAGACGACCCAGATTCGAGGGTTGCTGCACGGTTCTCAACCTGCTCTACAATATGGTCGACCATTTTCTCATTGGAGAGCTTGTGGCTTTGCTTGCCAGCCAAATAGACCATTCCTGCGCCGTTGCCACCCCCTGTAAAACCAATGTCAGTCATAAGCGCTTCACCGGGACCATTGACCACACAGCCTATAATAGAAAGAGACATAGGAGTTTTGATATGCTCTAGTCGTATTTCCAAAGCCTCCACCGTCTTTATTACATCAAAACCCTGGCGCGCGCAGCTTGGGCATGAAATTATACTTACACCTCGATGACGCAAACCGAGGGATTTCAGAATGTCATAGCCAGCTTTGATTTCCTCAATCGGGTCCGCAGATAAGCTGACGCGAATGGTATCTCCGATGCCCATCCAAAGAAGGTTACCCAAGCCAATGGCCGATTTGATCGTGCCGGATCGCAAACCACCAGCCTCAGTTATTCCAAGATGGATGGGAGCTTCTGTCGCCTCAGAAAGTGCTTGGTAAGCGGCCGTCGCCATGAATACATCACTCGCTTTAACACTGATTTTAAAATCTAGAAAATCATTATCCTCAAGAATTTTGATATGGTCGAGCCCACTTTCGACCATCGCATCTGGACAAGGTTCGCCATACTTGTCCAAAAGTTTCTTTTCTAACGAACCTGCATTCACGCCAATTCGCATCGAACAACCATAATCCTTGGCGGCCTTAATGATCTCTTTTACCCGCTCTTCACTACCGATGTTCCCAGGGTTTATTCTGAGACAGGCCGCGCCCGCTTCAGCAGCTTCAATGCCACGTTTATAGTGAAAATGAATATCTGCAACAATCGGAACCGGACTTTCCCGTACGATCTCTTTTAATGCTTTTGCCGATGCCTCATCTGGCACAGAAACTCGTACAATGTCAGCGCCAGCTTCTGCAACTGCTTGCACCTGGGCAATTGTATTTGGAACATCTGTAGTCAACGTATTGGTCATGGTTTGGACCGTGATTGGCGCGCCGCCACCAACGGGAACCGATCCCACCATTACTTTACGACTTTGACGACGATCTATGTTTCGCCACGGTCTAATAGGGTTGAAAGACATAAATTATCCCATCAGGGCTTGGTTTCCTGAGTACTATTGCATCAAGCTGTTTGCTTCCAAGTCGCGAAAAAAACTATAAAATGAAGTTTGCGAGTCGGGAACATAAATATCGAAATTTTTCAACAAATATTCTGGGGATAGCTCGATATTTTTTACAGTATTTCCACCGTTACCTGCTGGACCATAAAGCAAACCATTCACCAAGAAAAATAAGGCTCCAGAATTTCCTGCCCTAGAAATGATAGCAGGTTCTTCTGTTAAAGGCACATCAAACGGAACTTTAGCATCCATGACTTTTTCAAATAAAACAGAGCCCGCCGCGTCACGCACCCGTAACCATACGCCTTCGGAAGATACGAGCTGAACACGATTAGGCGAGGCTTCAACCAACTGAACGGTTTTCTTCAACGGGTCAGAGGTAATAGTATCCTCATCGAAAACTGGAGATTCCTGCGCAATTAACGCTCCTTGTTCATTTGGATTTAGGCTTGAGATAGGCCCATCTCGTGGCGTTAAAATAGGTGAGACCAAGACCTGTGGCTGATAAAATCTTGCAAACTTATCCTCCCATCCTGGCTGCCATTCTGTACGTTCCAAAGCCTCAGACCTTGATACTAGAGGGTCGAGATCTGAAGTTACATAAGGCGGCTGATCTACAGGTGCCATTTCTACCTGTTGGATTTTTTGAACGACAGTATACGCGCCGTAGCCTAATATGCCCACAAGGTTAATTAATACTAAGGATGAGAATAAGGCTCTTAGGTCGATTTTAGAATAGAAGCGCTCGTGCGGCGGTGTATATGGCGTAGTCGATGCACCGAGTGAAGCCGTTTTTCTTTCTGCTGCCGCGATCGCTAAACGCTCTTCACGCGTTTTTCGATTTGGCAAAGCTTTAGCTGACATTCCATGGATAGGTTCAAACCCACTTTCGTTGCAAAATCTCTCAAATGAAATTTCTGGA
>JAPKEA010000395.1 GCA_028822275.1 Planktomarina sp.
ACTCCATCCCCTGGCTTCTTTGTAGTAAAGAACGGTTCAAATAGTTCATTCAAATCAGAGATTCCTTCTCCATTGTCCCGAACAGTCAAAATTGCAGTTTCATCTGCTAGCAATAGAATTTCTATTTCTGGAAGTACTACGGTTGAAGTTGCATCTAATGCATTTCGCACAAGGTTGACCATCACTTGTTCCAGCCGCAACTGATCGCCCAAGATAAAAACTGGTTCAATTGGGAGTGTTTTTGAGATAGAAATCTGGCGTGCTTTTAGCTGTGGCTCCATGATTTCAAGAGCTCCGTTTATAGCACTTCTAACGTCAACAGCAATCAAATCTTCTCCACCTTTTCGAGCATATGATTTAAGTTGGCGAGTAATCGCACCCATACGGCCAATCAAATCATCGATACGCTGGAATGAGGTCAGTGCCTCGTCTGGGCGCTTGCGTTGAAGTAATAGCTTTGCTCCTGCCAAATAAGTCCGCATTGCAGCAAGAGGCTGGTTCAACTCATGGCTTATTGCAGCAGACATCTCGCCCAAAGCGGCTAGTTTAGAGGACTGTGCTAAAGTTTGCTCAGCCACTTGTAGGTTTTTTTCAACCTTTTGACGTTCTGAAACTTCGCGTTGAAGCCGAATATTTAACTTACGCAAATCATCAGATTCCCTTTGAAAAAACAAAGCACGCGTCAACGTTTGCCGTGAGAGTTGATAAAAAGACAGAGCAAGAAATATCGAAAACCCCATAATTTCTAATGCTAAAACAGCGTTTACCCTTTGGCGAATACCTCCATAAGTCGTAAATAAAACCATTTTCCATCCCCTAAAAGGAACCCTAATCTCCTGCCGCATCACCGCCTTGCCCCTTAAATACGCCTCAGCAGGAAGGACCGTCCAATCCTGTGTCGCCTGGATGGCGCGCTTAATAGAGCTTGGGGCCGAACGTCGGGAAAGTGCGTCTTCCTCTGGAACGCCCAGCCAAGTTTTTTCAGTTGCTAATAAAATACTTCCAGTTGGCGCTGATACAATTACAGCATCAGAAATACCGGCCCAAGCAGATTGAAATTTCCTCAAATCGACTTCTACAACAATGACCCCAAGCGATTTATTATTTGCTACAACGCGCCGCGAATAAGCAAAATCGTAAACACCTGTATCTTGCTGGGCTGTTGTAAAAACTGTGCCCGCGGCACGAGCTGCATCTACAAACTGAGGGGAGTTTCTTTGATTTTCTCCAAGCCTGTTGCGATCAGTAGCTGCCACAACTCGACCATTAGCATCCAGTAGCAATATTGCAGCCGCGCCAATCTCGTCAACTAGAGATAGCAGTCGTTGGCTTGTCCTTTGATAGTCTTTTGAACTTAACGCACCAATTAACTCAGCATCACTACCCAAAAGACGCGGCACAATTGAGTTCCTTTGTAGCTCACTGACCAAGTTTCCAGAGTAAAGTGCTAACCGCAGCTGCGCACGTTGCTTAGTCGACTGCGTAAACCGCTCAGTGAGCAATTGGTTTGTAAAAAATACTGTCGCAACAGCAATAATAAGTATAGCAAGAAGCGCAAATCTTACCCTCCATGAAAGTTTAGCAACACGTTGCGGCGCAATTTCAAGATTTTCGGTTACGGACGACATACGATAGATTTACGGTGCCGGCTGACGCCATTCAAGCGATGTTGATTAATCAGTAAGGGTTTGGCCTATCAACGCGCGGAAAAGCGCTTGCCCACCTATTTCACCAATCTGTCCATCAACCATTCTCTCCGGATGTGGCATAATCCCGAGAACACGACGGTTGGCTGACAAAACTCCCGCAATGTCATCTACCGAACCGTTTGGGTTATCTCTATAGCGGAAGGCTACACGGTCCTCGGAATTTAGACGCAATATCACATCATCTGTTGCGTAATAATTACCATCATGGTGTGCAATTGGCAGCTGAATGTCTGCACCACTCGCGTACTCGGAGGTAAACGCACTATCGGTTGTAGAAATATTTAAAATAATATTTTTGCAGACAAATTTAAGTCCTGCATTACGCATCAATGCGCCAGGCACCAAACCCGTTTCTGTCAGTATTTGAAAACCGTTGCAGACTCCCAATACAAAACCACCACGCTTTGCATGTGCAACAACAGCCTGGCAAATTGGAGATTTTGCGGCTATCGCGCCACAACGCAAATAATCCCCAAAAGAAAAACCTCCAGGGATTGCGACTAAGTCTAAATTTTGCGGAAGTTCAGCTTGTTTATGCCAAACAGTTGTTACATCCGCTCCACTTGCACGCAGAGCAATCACCATATCTCTATCACAGTTTGAGCCAGGAAAAACAATTACCGCCGCTCGCATCAGTGAATTTCCACCGTGTAGCTTTCAATCACTTCATTTACCAAAAGTTTTTTACACATTTCATCAACATGAGCCGGGTCTGTGCCATCAGCCAAGTTCAATTCGATTAACTTACCTTGACGAGCACCATTAACCCCATTGAAACCTAAACTGCCAAGAGCAGATTTAACAGCCTCTCCTTGCGGATCGAGCACACCATTCTTAGGCATTACCGAAATGATAGCTTTCATAAGTTTTACCCTCCAGATCAATTGATCAATGTTGGTTTGGAAACAGGCACCGTAATTTTTGGTAATACACCCAAACGTCGCGCAACTTCTGCATAAGCATCTGTTAAGCTACCTAAATCACGGCGAAAAACATCCTTATCCAGCTTCTTACCCGTTTTGAGATCCCACAGACGGCAACTGTCCGGACTAATTTCATCGGCAATGATCAATTGAGAAAAATCGCCATCATACACTCGGCCAATTTCAATTTTGAAATCTGCAACACGAATACCTACGCCGTACATAACGCCCGACAAAAAATCATTTACGCGGTGCGCTAATACGAACATATCGTCTAAATCCTGTTGGCTGGCCCAATTAAATGCAAGGATATGTTCTTCAGCAACCAAAGGGTCACCTAAAGCATCATCTTTTAAACAAAACTCTACGATTGGCCGCGGCAAAGCTGTC
>JAPKEA010000396.1 GCA_028822275.1 Planktomarina sp.
TACAAGGGCTTACAGAAATGTAAGCCCTTTTTCTTTAGGGCTCTTATAAAACAAAACGCTACGTAATACGTAGCGTTTTTAATTGTAAATATATGTTAGATCATCATGGTCTTATTGGTAATTATTCATTTTTTTAAGATACGTTATGAAGATTGAGAAAATAAACAAGAAGCCAAAGCATAGCTTTATAGCGATATTATTTCACTGGGGTTTTGTAGTTATTTTTATATATGGTATTTCAAAGCAGGTAGATGATATTAACCAACTAGCTGATATTTCCTTATTAAAATCTGAAATTATTTTTGCAGCGTTGATGATATTTTTATTGCTCATACGTTATATATATATGTCAAAAACTCAGGTATCTTCATTACCTGAGGATACCTCAATATTCCAAAAGCGTGCCGCTAAAGTGGTGCACCTTAGTCTCTATATTAATTTAGCAGCAATACCTTTTACTGGATTATTAATTGGAATTTTTTATTGGATGGGCTTGAACGGTTGGATTATTGAATTGAGCGTAATCCTGCATGAATTTTCCATTTCTACAATTTATTGGCTTATAGCAATTCATGTTGCAGCTGCTATTTACCACCGTTTCAAGAATGATGGTGTCTGGAGTTCTATGGTACCGGTTTTAAAAGAGAGTAAAAAATCTAATGACTAAATAATAATTACGTTTTTTGATAAATGTTTTTCCGTTGGGGCGCCCCGCTTGTGTCGTAAGCGTGCAGGATCGTTGAGGGGGGTACTGAGGTGCAAGGTCAGGAAAGGGCAATAGGTGTGCAGTTTTGGATTGAAAACAAAGGAGCCTGGGATTAAAACTTTGCAGTTTAGTTAATCTCTACGGTCGTGTAGCGGCGCGGTCTATGGCCGAAATAATCACGTCGGGATTGGTGTGGTGTGGCATATGACCAACTCCGGGCAAAACTGTGAGCACTGCATTTTCGATTTGTTTAACTAGTTTTTTAGAATGAATTTGAAATGGCACAATCGTATCTTTATTTCCATGTAATATTTCGACTGGAAGGTTTAGTTGATCATACCTGCCACTGATTTTTTTAACATGGGCTTTTAACCCAAAGACCTGTCGAGCGTTTGCACGCATAGTGTCACGTCGTAAAACGAGCCCGGCTCCAATGTGTTCTAAGTACCCATTAGGCGCTATTTGCGGCGCAAAGATTTCGGCTACGTTAGATTTAACTAATTTATTTGTAACAAAAGCACTTAGTACAGGTGGAACTATTGCCCCACCTATCAGAGACCCGTTCAGTTTATAGAACCAACCCAGGTCGCCAGGCCATGGATTAGAGACACTCGAGACAAGAACAAGACTGGAGACATCGCTTGGATAGTCGAGAGCCATCGCGAGCGCAACAATTCCACCTAATGAATGCCCTAAAACGATTGAGTTTTTCAAGTTCAATGCACGCATCGCACCTACTAAAATCTCTGCTTGCTGTGAAGGGCTGGAGCCCTGGGTTGCAAAAATAGCGTTCTCACTTCGAATAATGGAACTTGAGTGACCAAGGCCTGGGCGATCTAATACAGTAACCTGGTATCTTTTTGTTAAGCGCTCTACAAAATCAAAAGTAAAATCTCGTGCATTGCCGCTTGCACCATGTATTAAAACTAAATCTGGTCCGCTCCCTTTGACGATTGCGTGGACCGAATGACCTTGCACGTTAATGATTTGGCCCTCTGGTGGAAAACTCAAAACAACCGCAGCCTCGCGGCGTGCTGCTAGAAATTCCACAATGGTTAGGGCTGCACACCCAAATAAAATCAATATGACTGTAATTTTACGTCCCAATATTTTCTAACTCAAACGGGGTTGTTTGATATATTTCGTTAATCCAATTCCCATACAGAAGATGTGCATGCGAGCGCCACCGGTTCTGAGGCACTAGGCTTGGATCATCTTGCGGATAGTAATTTCCTGGTACATTAGTCTCTGTGCCGTTAGCTACGTCACGATCATACTCTTGTTTTAATGTAGTACTATCATATTCAAAATGGTTAAAAATATACAATGCGTTATGTGCCAAATCTTCGACCAAGCAGGGCCCAGTCTCCTCTGATCGTAAAAGAACTTTTAACCCAAATGCTTCCTTAATTTCGTCTTCACGCATTTCAGTCCAACGACTGACAGGAATCACAAAATCATCAGAAAAGCCACGTAAGTATGGTGAGGAAGGGGCAATATTTTGATGACGAAAGCACCCAAACGCTTTTTTATTTAGCATATGTTTTTGAATTCCATGAAAATGGTTAATCATTGCCATCCCGCCCCAGCAAACTCCAAAGGTTGAGTGGACATTTGTCTGTGTCCAATTCATTACTTTGACCATTTCATCCCAATAGGTAACTTCTTCGAAGTCCAAGTGCTCTATTGGGGCACCTGTAATGATCAACCCATCAAACTTTTCATCTCTCACCATATTAAACGTACGGTAAAACTCTTCCATATGACTTGCAGCTGTATTTTTTGTTTGGTGAGCACTCATTCGGATCAAAGTGAACTCAATTTGTAGGGGCGTTGCTCCTATCAAGCGTGCAAATTGGTTCTCAGTCTGAATTTTTAGGGGCATAAGGTTTAATAATGCTATCCGTAGAGGGCGAATGTCCTGACGGTCAGCTTGGCTGGGGTCCATCACCATAATGCCTTCAGAGCTTAAAACTGAGTGCGCGGGAAGGTTGGATGGAATTTTAATTGGCACAGTCTTGCCCCCTTGGAAGCTTATGAGAGTTATTTGAACTTATTTTCAATTGCTTGATAAATCACATTTTCGAAACCTTCTGGAGAACTAACATTTTTTAATTCGCCATTGTTTACTGTTATTCCCCAGTTTGCCATCTGAGCATATCTTGGTTCACGGTGCGCCATGGCACGCGCGTAGGTCCAACGGATGAAGTCATTTGGATCAATCTTATTTGGTCCCAAGCCGGTCTGATCTTGATATCCTTGCCAAGCATCTAGTAAGAAATCCGCCTGATAACACATTGG
>JAPKEA010000036.1 GCA_028822275.1 Planktomarina sp.
AGGATCTCCCTCGATTTGATTTCTCCCGCCGCGCGCGACGCAATGCAGCATTGGCTGAGCCATGAAACAGCCTTAAAGTCTGCGGCTAAAAATACAACTTTAGCTTACGCGTCAGATGTTGCTAGCTTTATAGCGTTCATGTCCAACCACCGAGGCGGGCCACAAGGTTTGGATGCTTTAGCAAACATCCACACACGAGATGTGCGTGCTTGGATGGCTCATGAACGCAGTAAGGGTGTAGGTAGCCGGAGTTTGGCGCGTACGCTGTCAGCCGTAAAAACGTTTTTTCGATGGCTTGCTGAGCGCTACGATCTAGAACCTTCAGCAGTTTTATTAGCACGTGCACCAAAATTTGAACGTAAATTGCCCCGTCCTTTGGCAGAGGACGCGGCAAGTGAGGTGATCGAAATTGTTAAAATTCAAGCGCGTGAAAATTGGGTAGCAGCTCGTGACGCCGCTATATTGACCCTTCTTTATGGCTGCGGTCTGCGCATTTCTGAGGCATTAGGCCTTACAGGCTCTGTTCTAACCCTATCAGACGCTTTGCGCATTACAGGCAAAGGCGGCAAAGAGCGTATTGTACCACTTCTCCCAGTGGCAAAAATAGCAATGCGCACTTACTCAGATCTCTGCCCCTTTGCACTCGAACCAAAAACACCCTTTTTTCGCGGTGTGCGCGGTGGAGCTCTTAATCCACGTATCGTACAAAAAGCCATGCAAACTGCGCGCCTGCAATTGGGTCTACCTGCCTCAGCAACACCGCATGCAATGCGCCACTCGTTTGCCACACACCTGCTAAATGCCGGAGGCGATCTTCGTACGATACAGGAATTACTGGGCCATGCATCTCTCTCGACCACCCAAGCATATACAGCTGTAGACACCGCGCGCTTGATAGAAGTGTATAATGCGTCACACCCCAAAGCGTGATTGCTACCCCTCTACGTTTCAGCATATAGAACTGGTATGAACATAAAAGTAAAAGCCCTGGCGGTTCATCTTCTCACGGCAACAGGTGCGGTGTTTGCAATGTTGGCAATGCTGGCCGCCGTTAACGAAAAGTGGGACATGATGTTTGTCTGGCTGGTTGTAGCCTTCTTCGTCGACGGTATAGATGGTCCACTCGCACGTAAGTATGACGTAAAAACTAATGCCGCGACCTTTGACGGCGTTTTATTAGATTTGATAATCGATTACCTGACTTATGTTTTCATCCCTGCTTATGCATTATTCGCAAGTGGTCTCTTGGCAGGCTGGACAGGCTGGGTCGCAATAATCGTCATTACATTCGCAAGCGCCTTATACTTTGCAGACACACGTATGAAAACAAAGGATAATTCATTTCAAGGGTTTCCAGGCTGCTGGAATATGGCAGTTATCGTTATTTTTGCAACCGAACCAAATCACTGGATCATACTCGGAATTGTGACTCTTCTAGCCGTTGCAATGTTTTTGCCATTAAAATTTGTTCATCCAGTACGCACAGAACGCTGGCGGAACATCACGCTGCCGATTGCGTTGGCATGGGTGGGGTTTGCCGCATGGGCAGCTTGGGGTAATTTTACCGCAGTACCAGCAGCGAATACTGGTTTGTTGATTACATCAGCATATTTGATTTTTGCGGGCATCGCACAAGAACTACGCCCTGCACGCTCTTAAACTCGGGTAGTCAAAACACCGCAAACGATTACAATACCGGCTATAATTTTGGGCGCATCCATCTTATCCTTAAATAATAACCATCCCATAACCATTGCAAATAAAATACTACTTTCGCGAAGCGCAGATACCAATGCAATCGGGGCTTGGGTCATAGCCCATACTACAATGGCGTAAGCTGCAAATGAGCCGGTTCCAGCAGTTAATCCGATTTTTACCTGGTAAATATTATCCGGCAGGATAGAGCGCCCATGAAGCATCAAAACAACGGGCGTATAAAACACAGCGGATAATATAAGAAGCCACGATACATAGGCAATTGCGTCCCCCATCACCCGCGCGCCCATTCCGTCAACCAGCGAATATGCTGCGGTAGCACAGGCAGATCCCAAAACAAATGGTAACAGCTTACGGTCCTCCTCTGACGTTAAAATTCCGCGTGTCATCAAAAGAATGCCTATACCGAGCATTAGAATACCAACAAGTTCAGATCCCCCTAACGTATCAATACCTAAAATTACACTTACGATTAGAACGATGATAGGCGCACCGCCGCGGGCCAAAGGGTAGACTCGGCTCAGATCACCTTTCTCATACGCGAACCCCAGAAATAGCTGATAGCACATATGAATTAGACCGGATGCCAAAAGCCAAACCCAAACTTCTCCCTTAGGCAAAGGGTAAAATAAAACGAAACAAATCCCAATGCCTGCGTGACAAAGAGTTACGAGAAGCATTCCAGTTTGCGGGTTATTGGCAGTTTTAACCAGAGCATTCCATCCAGCGTGTAGAAATGCAGCACATAAAACAGCGCAAAACACTAAAAAGCTCATAATCATCCCTTTCAGGGTTGAAAATAATACAATTTCACAAAGAATTTTTGGGCCGCTAAACCGCCGTCCAAAATCTATTTAGTTGCTCATTAGCTCAGAGCTGTATCACACCGGCCACAAACCCCCACATGGACGTGAGTGCCTACATCTGGTAAAATCTTCCAACAACGGCCACATTTCTCTCCAGTAGCTTTTGCAAACTCAACTGCGATTCCATCCGTATCTTCAAGAGAGAAAGCATGCCCGGGACCTTTGCCAGTTAAAACTTCTACACCTGATGTAATGCACAAGTCGGAAAATGTAACAGATTGAAGAACCGCGGCAGTGGTCAGATCAACATAAACAATCGGTGCGGCTTCCAAGCTGGAACCGATGTTTTTCTCACGACGTTCAACTTCCAAAGCGCCAGTTACTACGCGGCGCACACGCCGGAGCGTTGCCCATTTTACTGCTAAATCTTCATTAAGCCAAGAATGTGGAGTTTCTGCCATATCAATAAGGTGGACGGAATTCTCTTCGCCTGGGTGGCGCTCAAGCCAAACTTCTTCCATGGTAAAGGTTAATATAGGTGCAAGCCAAGTGGTAAGCCGGTGATAGACAATATCAAGAACAGAGCGCGAAGCTTTACGTTCTGGCGTGTCGCCGTCACAATATAATATGTCCTTGCGGATATCAAAGTAAAAGGAAGACAAGTCCACGGTTGCAAATTGGAACAACGCCTGAAAAACACCTTGGAAGTCATATGCAGAGTAACCCTCACGCACTGTCTTATCCAGTTCTGCTAAACGATGTAGAACCCAACGCTCAAGCTCTGGCATTGCGTCGATTGCGACCCTATCATTTTCTGTGAAGTCCGAAAGTGAGCCCAACATAAATCGCATAGTATTGCGCAAACGACGATAACTATCAGCCACGCCTTTTAAAATTTCAGGACCAATTCGAAGGTCGCTAGTATAATCTGACTGCGCGACCCAAAGACGCAATATATCAGCACCATACTGACGTGTAACATCGTCAGGTGAAACTGTATTACCAATAGATTTGGACATTTTCATGCCCTTTTCATCCAGCGTAAACCCGTGTGTCAAAACACTTCTGTAAGGGGCGCGACCTTGCGTTCCGCAAGATTGTAGCATTGACGAATGGAACCAGCCACGGTGCTGATCAGTCCCCTCAAGATAAAGATCAGCCAAACCATCATCACTTCCATCTTCACGGTCACGCAGAACAAATGCATGTGTAGAACCACTGTCGAACCAAACGTCCAAGATATCAAAAACCTGCTCATAATCCTGAGGATCAACAATCCCTGCTAGGAAACGCTCTTTTGCACCATCCTTATACCAAGCATCCGCACCTTCAGCCTCGAAGGCTTTAAGAACACGGGCATTCACTGCATCGTCGCGTAGTAGGTAGTTTTCGTCTGTTGGCAAGCTTCCAATTTTGGTGAAGCATGTTAACGGCACGCCCCAAGCACGTTGACGCGACAACACCCAGTCAGGGCGAGCCTCAATCATAGAATATAAGCGGTTACGACCTGTCGGAGGTGTCCATGTAACAAGCTCGTCGATAGATGTTAAAGCCCGCTCACGGATAGTTTTACCGTAGACATCTTGTCCATCGTTAACTGGCTTATCCACGGCAGCAAACCATTGAGGAGTGTTGCGGTAAATAACAGGTGCCTTCGACCTCCAGCTATGTGGGTAGCTATGTTTGATTTTCCCACGCGCTAAAAGACCACCAACTTCTGCCAACTTGGTGATGATTGCACTATTGGCATTACCCTCTTTTCCATTTGGTTTAAGAATTGCTTTTCCACCGAAGAACGGGAGATCACTACGCAATCGGCCGTCTTCTAATACGTTGTAGGTAATAACCTGCTCCAGCATGCCTAAATCACGATAAAGCTCAAATTCTTCCATTCCGTGCGAAGGTGCGCAATGGACAAAACCAGTGCCTTCAGTGTCAGTTACAAAATCAGCGGCACGGAAATCACGAATATCATTCCATTCACCTTCACCACCCTCAGCATCGTGCAACGGGTGCAAAAGCTGGATCTTGTCCAGATCGTCTTTCGTTATATCGCAGAGGCGTCGGAACATAGTGGTATCAAGCCGCGCCCGACCAAACACGTCTTCGGCCAAATTGTCAGACAGAATAAAGCGCTCACCAATGCTTGCCCAGCATTCTTCAGGACGCCCAATAACCTCGTACAAACCGTATGAAATTTCAGCACCATAAACCACAGCTTTATTAGATGGTATCGTCCAAGGTGTAGTGGTCCAGATCACAACTTTGGCACTGTCGAGGGTCGCGTCACCGGTGCCTAAAACTTTGAATTTTACCCAAACGGTGAAGCTTTCCTTATCGTGATACTCCACTTCAGCCTCGGCCAGAGCAGTTTTCTCAATTGGTGACCACATTACTGGTTTTGAGCCCTGATAAAGAGTGCCGTTCATCAAAAACTTCTGGAACTCAGCAGCAATCACCCGCTCAGAGTGAAAATCCATGGTTAAATAGGGGTTTTCCCATTTTCCAGTGATGCCAAGGCGTTTAAACTCATCGCGCTGAACATCCACCCAGCCTGCGGCAAACTCACGACATTCTTGGCGAAACTCTACAACAGGAACTGCATCTTTATCACGGCCTTTTTTACGATATTTTTCCTCGATCTTCCACTCAATCGGCAAACCATGGCAATCCCAGCCTGGGATATATCTCGCATCTTTGCCCATCATTTGTTGCGAACGTACAACCATATCTTTCAGGATCTTGTTTAGAGCATGCCCAATATGCAGATTACCATTTGCATAAGGAGGTCCATCGTGCAGCGTAAAGCTTTGCCGACCCGGCTTTTCCCGTAAGCGGTCGTAAATCCCAATCTTCTCCCATCGAGCCAGCCATTCAGGCTCACGTTTGGGCAATCCTGCCCGCATTGGGAAGTCAGTTTTTGGTAGATTTAGAGTATCTTTGTAATCAGGTATTTGATCGGACATATTGCGTCTCTTTTTTAGAAATCTTAAATAAGGCTACGCCGTTAATTCCAACGTCTTCGACCTGACAGCTATACATTTATAGCCCCGGGTATATAATTCATATGATGATAAAAGTTCCTGCTATGACACGCAGGTTATAGGCTGCATTTTGAGGCTACACAACTAGCATAAAAGCCACTTCTCCTGGCTGTGTTTAAAGGCTTTTCATTATCACTTTGTACCATAAATAATACTCAATAATTTTTTTTGATCATCAAATTAAAAAAAATAGAATATCACACCATGCTTTACCGCTTTCACAGACATACTTGAAATATTCAAATTTTAAAAAACTTAGCCAAAAGCAAAGTAAATCTGATCCTTATAAACCAAACAGGCTCTATAATGTTAGACAGTTCAGTAACACTTACTTTTGCTAGCAATTGCCAAACTCATACACTCGGTCTAGACCCTCCCTGTGCCCCGATATGCTCTTAAAATAGAATACAACGGCCAAGGCTTTCATGGCTGGCAACGGCAACAGGGGCTGCCGACCGTGCAAGGTGCGTTAGAACTAGCGCTTTCAGCGCTTGAATGTGACTTACCCGGCTTGGTGGCCGCTGGGCGCACCGACACTGGCGTGCATGGGCTTGGGCAAGTAGCACATTGCGACATGCATAAAGATTGGATTTGCGAGCGACTTAAAGCAGCTCTAAATTTTCATATTCGTCCCTATCACATTTCAATCATTGACTGTGTGGAAGTAGCCTCCGACTGGCACGCACGCTTTTCAGCAGTTGGGCGCGATTACTTATTTCGCTTGGTCTGTAGATCTGCACCGGTTACTCATGATGTGGGCAGGGTCTGGCAAACGCGTAATAACCTAGACGTTCCAGCAATGCGAGAAGCAGTAAAATACTTACTGGGGACCCATGATTTTACTACATTTCGTTCAACAATGTGCCAGGCTAACAGCCCTATAAAAACGCTCGATGCCATCGATATAACGGAACGTGATTACGTCAACGGAAAAGAGATTCAATTTCATGTTCAAGCCAAAAGCTTTCTGCACAACCAAGTGCGTAGTCTTGTTGGCACGCTAGAGCGTGTGGGCGCCAAATCATGGGCTCCTGAACGTGTAAAGCAAGCACTAGAAGCTGTAGACCGTGCAGCATGCGGTCCAGTTTGTCCACCAGATGGGCTCTATCTTAAAAATGTTAGGTATCCCCAAGATCCCTTTGCCAGGTAATCACAAGATCAATCGTTATCTGTTAGCCCAGCGCCAGCACCACCCAATCGGGAGGCTTCAGTTTCAGGAACATATGTCAAAGCAGCATAATTGCTTAAAACGGTCCAATCATCTAAATCAACATCAGATCGCTTCGAAAAGCTAGGCGTTTCTGCTGATCCTTTTGAAAGCAGCAGATCAGCCCCAGTGGCGGCAACATTAATCCCACGCAGCGCAGCCATAGCAACGAGGAGTGTATCAGATAAATGACTTTTGATTACTACGGGAACTGTTTCACTTTGAATCGCATCTACACAGATCGAAAAATCCCTCAAAAGGCATATTTTACTAATTTTTAATCCTTCGGAAAAGTCAAAATAAGCCTCTTGGAGTGGCTGGGCAAGGTGGAGAAGCAAAGCCTCCAACGATTCTGGACTGGTAGCCACGGCTCTCGCAACATCTTGCGCCTGAGCCACTGGGATACCAACACCACGGCAGGCTTTTAAGACCATCATTTGCAATTCATTACCTGAAATATTCAAATAGCACCCACTGGCAACCACCAATCGTCTGTTGCCGTACCTTCAGCCAAATCATCGGCCAACGGCGCCCCCTGAGCAAGAGTGATCCGCGTCCACAACTGGGACTTCGGATCAAATTTACTTGCCCCAAAAAAAGACAATTTACATCGAAGCATGTCGATCGGAGCCATATCCGCATCAATCAAATTGTCATGGATCTCTGAATACGGGTTTTGGGCTGCCGCTTGAACTCGCTGTACGGCCAAACGGTGGTCTGGATAGCGTATCAAAAATTGCCAAATTGGCCCTGTATTACCCAGCAAATCCAGGGCTAAGTCATGTATGCGGCGAGTGATATCGAGCGGGCTTTCACGTTCAGCGCCTTCCTCACTATGCCTTTTACCCAATCTTGGCTCTAGCTTTGCCTCAGAGACATACCAAAATTGGTCGGCTGCGCGTGGGTCTTCAAAGTTGACACTGGTAGCGTAGCCAAACATGTCATCTAGGATAGAGATAACATCTTCGCACGACATCTGTGGGTCCAATTCTGGTTCATAGGGGTTAGCCATACATTCTGTAAGGCCATCTACCAAATCACCAAACGGCTCAATCATCCAACTAACCAGTAATTCCTGCAAATCTTCAGTACTAGTTTGGCTTTTCGCTAAAATGTCCTCAAGCGCACCATCCCGCATCAGAAGCTCTTTTGTCATGCCCCGCGTTAGACCAGCCCAAGCTTTCCTCAACGCAACAATCCGGGCCTGATGATCAGTGTCTGGTATGTTCCATTCCAACAAATGCTGCGCAGCCCTGCGACTGAGATCAATCAAACGGCCTGCCCGCTCTTCGCTAACAACTGCGACACGCACCCGAGCCAAGGCAGTCTCGCGAGAAATCATCCAAGAATGCAGCAATATTGGATGCGAAACCAAGAAGGGTGCCATTCCAAGCCCAGTAGAATTACCAACGCCAAGTTGACGTTTAAGGTCTTTCGGTAATGCCTTGCCACCAACGTGTTCGACAAGATCGTGAGTGAAGGTGCGAATGAGCCACACTGTAAGCATTTCAGCCATAAAAGGCCCTTGTAACCCTGACCTTTGATCAATGTATTGACGATCCGCAATTCCAAACTTACCATTGCCATAAACCGCAGTCGTACGCATCAGATATCCAATTTTATGGATCATACCAATCGGTAATTCAGTTCCACTGCGCAGGGATTCCACAATCTTCTCAAACAATCTCACAGACTTATTCGCCCGTGATAAGCAAAGGTCTTTATCTGTAAATCGGCCCATCTCTTGCAAAGGTGCATTCGTTGCCAATCGTTGGATTTCAAGCTCATCAGGCACGCCATCATAAAGAACAAAAGCGGTATCCCAAGCTTCTGCAATCACTCGATCCGTTCGCATTCCTGGATCAAGTGGTGTTGCAATTGCAAATAATGAATACGGATGTCCACCTAAGTTTATTGTATAAACTGCGGTGCCAAATCCTTGCGAATTAATGTTCCAATGTCGCCGCTCTACAGTACTGCCTTCAGATATAACTTGGCGCAAAAGAGTGCGCAGAAATGAAAGTCTTGATGGAAACATAGATCCCATACGCGACATTCGCATCACTTCGCTCGGAGCTCGCAAAGGCGCCTCATTTTGGGTTTGATCTAACATACCTCTACAAATCCTTTTTCCCAAAATGCAATCCAGTTTCCACCCAAAATACCAGATATCTCAGGCATAGATAACCCTGCGCCGCGCAGTCCAATAGCCAAACCAGGAAAATCACTATTATCTGAGAACCAGTTCACAGGCTCCGGGAAAGCAGCTGCAGGAACTGGAGTTTTACGCCAATGACCATTGCGCATCCAATTTACTGCCTTGTCAGGTTGATCTTGGCACAGATCCGAACCGATGCCAAACATCTTGGTTCCGTAGCACCTTATCATGTCAGCCACCATTTCGCTGAAAGAAGTCAAGGTACAACGACTGCCTTGGTTCAAGTGATGCGGATAAAGAGAAAAACCAACCATCCCACCAGTATCGGAAATAGCCTGCAAAAGATCACAATTCAGGTTGCGTGGTACTCGGTGCCATTTGTGAGGGTTGGCATGGGTGACTGTAACGGGACGTTTCGAAAACGCGACTACATCCATGGCTGTTTTGTGACCCGCGTGCGAAAGATCTATAATCATCCCCACTCGATTCATCTCATTCACGACTTCGCGCCCAAAAGCTGTGAGGCCACTATCAGAAGGCTCAAAACAACCTGATCCCAATAAAGATTGTTGATTATAAGTGATTTGGCAGAAGCGGATTCCTAGTTGGTGAAGCAATTCGACCCGGGCCAAATCTGCACTGAATGGTAATGGATTTTGCAAGCCAAACAAAATTGCTGTTTTCCCAGCCACATTCGCGGCAAGTATATCAGAGTGGGTCGTCGCCCTTGATATCAGATCACCACATTCTTCAAACCAGCGATTCCAACTCTGCAGATTTTCGACAACACCCAAGAAGTCCTCATGATACCCTACAGTAACATGAACCGCAGACATGTTCGCTTCGCGCATCTGCAAAAACACCGCCCGACTTGGTAATATGTACTGGAGAGCATCTATGAGCATAAGGGGAGTTTAGAACGCCTTTTGCGCAAGGCAAGTGAGCGCGCGACATCACTTCTCTTATTTGCGCCACTCAATGCCCAATATTATCCTAAAAGAAGTTTTCTTTGTCGCTACACTCTTTATTTGACGCAGCGTCATATCAGCGTATAAAGCCTTTTTATTAGGTGGACTGTCAGCCCGCAGGCACTCAAAGACAAAAACAATAGGGCAACGTAGCAATAATTTTGTCTACGGCTTCAAACGAAGGGAAATGAAATGTCTGATATTGATTACGGCAACCCAAATACTACGCCACCAATGGCACAGGCGATCCCATTGGGATTGCAACACGTATTGGCGATGTTCGCCTCAAACGTAACACCCGCAGTTATCGTTGCAGGCGCCGCAGGCCTTGCATTCGGCGGTGCTGATCAACTTTACCTCATCCAAATGGCGATGTTGTTTGCAGGTGTCGCTACACTTTTGCAAACTGTCGGCATGGGCCCTATTGGCGCTCGCTTGCCAATCATGCAGGGTACAAGCTTTGCATTTGTTGGTGTTTTGGCGGGCGTTGCAGCGACACAAGGTTTAAGTGTCGCGCTCACAGCGTGCCTCATTGCAGGTATCATTCACTTCGCATTGGGTAGCATTATTCAAAAGCTTCGCTTTTTGTTCCCGCCATTAGTAACTGGTTTAGTTATCTTGGCAATTGGTTTGTACCTTATTCCAGTTGCTATTAAGTACGCAGCCGGTGGAGCTGCCGAATTCCAAATGAACGCAGATAGCTTTGGCTCTTTGATGCACTGGACTGTTGCATTAACTGTTGTTGTTGTGGCTTTAGCTTTTAAATTTTTAACTAAAGGTACAGCTTCAAACGCAGCAATCCTGATCGGCCTAATCGCAGGTTACGTTGTTGCGTTCCTCTTCGGTATGGTAAATTTTGGCGGAATTGTAAAAGCTTCTTGGTTCCAAATCCCAACAATAATGCCCTATGGCTTCGAATTCAGCCTTGGAGCTGTCATTGGCGTTACTTTGGTCTCTATTGTTTCTGCGATTGAAACTGTCGGTGACACATCGGCAACTACAAAAGCTGGTGCTGGCCGTGATGCTACGGATGAAGAAGTCGCTGGTGCTACATATGCAGACGGCCTAGGAACAGCCGTTGCAGCCGTATTCGGTGGTCTTCCAAACACATCGTTCAGTCAAAATGTTGGTATCGTAGGCATGACAGGAATCATGTCGCGTCACGTTGTTACGATTGCAGGTGCTATCCTAATCGTATGTGGTTTGATCCCAAAAATTGGTGCTGTGATCTCATCCATGCCTCTTCCAGTTCTTGGTGGTGGTGTGATCGTAATGTTTGGAATGGTTGCAGCTGCCGGCATGAATATGTTGACAGAGATTACAATGACGCGTCGCAACATGGTTATCATTTCTGTGTCTTTGGCTGTTGGCCTTGGACTAAACTTAGTCCCAAGTGCGGTTCAGTATCTTCCAGGTATCTGGAAAACACTTGCAACTTCAGCTGTTGCGCCAACTGCTCTCTTGGCCGTTGTTTTAAACTTAGTTTTACCACACGAAGAATAAGTTAGGGAGTATTGCCCAACAAAAAAGCTCCGTGCAGTGCACGGAGCTTTTCTTATTTTATGCTATTTTCTCTAGCAGCACTTGGAACAACAACTTAATTACCAACTACCATAAGTTCATATGCTGAATTGATATCTCCTCTAATCCACGACTAAAGTATTAGGTTTATTAGTTCCTGTTTTCATCAAATTTTATCGCAAATAGTTTCCGCGTGGGAGTGCTTTAAAGTCTTCAGTAAAAGCAGTATTAAACGAGCGCAAAGCACAATTTGAGCTGGGCCTAATGCCTATTATCCAAAACAAGCGTTTATGGAGCGGCGCGAGCCGCTGCAATCAGAGCAGTCATTTTCTGACCACTGATCATTCCGGGTGCTATGACATCTCCAACAATGAAAGCAGGCGTTCCAGTGAAACCAAGGCTACGGGCTAAAACTGAGCTTTCTGCAATATGTTTTTCAACAGTAGGATCGTTCATATCAACTTTGAGTTTCTCAATATCGAGACCTAAGTCGCGTGCTATTTTCAAAATGAGCGCCTCTGAAGCCCGCCCTTCACTGTTCATCAAAGCCCAATGGAATTCGTTGTATTTTCCCTGCTCGCGCGAAGCCAATGCCGCACTTGCAGCGAAAACGCTGGCTTCACCCAAAATAGGCCATTCACGGTAAATTATGCGCACATTGGCGTCACTGGCCAATAAAGCCTGAACCGTCTGACCCGCCTTACGACAATAAGAACAGTTGTAATCAAAAAACTCAATAACGGTTACATCCCCGTTCTGATTACCTAGGTTAGGTGAATTTACGTCCTGCTCCAATCGCAAACGCACATTTTGTGCACTAGAAGCGGCCCTATCTTTTTCTCGTTGTTCTAAAATTGCGACAGCTTGCATTATAATTTGTGGGTTCTCGAGAATTGCTTCAAGGGCAAGCTCTTTCACACGAGCGTCAGAAACTTCTTGAGCAGCTACCATTTGGACAGAAGCTATCAGAGTTAGAGTAAGTAAAATTAGGCGCATATTTAGAACTCCAAGGTACTTAAGATACCCTGCCCTATCTGCGAACCACATGCCAGAGGCCTGAAGTAAGCACGCTTAGTCGTTGCGACTTTGGCTTGGCTTTCAGGCAATGAGAAGAACTCGTACATAAGTCGACAGGTATGAGAGTTCACCTCCCTATGGCATTTCATTCGCAAGCCTTGCCAAGGTATCGCCATGACATCTCTTGGGCCAACAAACACACATTAATGCCTTGCCTTTGAGGGCTTCGATATCATCATTTGAAAGCTTTTGGACATGATCTGCCTCGAATTCTTCACAAACCCTATCTCGCTCTTTATTACTGTCATCTTCCATGGAGGCTGGGTTTCCATAAATGGTCCCACCGGAACTTTGTCGCATGATGTTTACAAACAAGTTATTTTTTTTCGCCCAATCGCATAACTTAGGGTGACGGTGCCTGGACAAAACTGTGGTTTCACCTTTCTGAATTTCTTCTAATAACTCTTGCTCCTCCTCACTCATATTTTTCTGGATTTCTTCAGGTTTGGGCATCCACCACATATCAGGTTTTGGGTTTAATGCCGGCTCTAACTTTTCGAGCTTATCCGGCTCACTAATCTTGCTTACGTCACTTTTCCAAAGCGTCCATCCATTGCGGGCAAGATTTTTGGCGCCCTTATCCTTATTGGGTATCCACAGGTTATGCTTGATCCCTTCAAACTTTCTTACTTGAGGAACAAAACCAGCCTGTTTGAGAGCTGTTTGAACTTCCACTGGTGTCATAGGATAGTGGTCTCGCCCCAGAGCAGAAGACGTAAACAGTACTTTGTCATCACGTTTATCCCTCAACCACATTGCAAGATGGCTCTTTCTACTCTCAGAGGGTTCTATCCTTAATGAAATATCTATTTTATCTTGTGTTTCGGGGGCCACACGAAAATTATATTCACTTATGTTAACCGCCTCGAACCAATCCCGTAATTCTTGAAATCCACCCTCTAGGTGAAGGTACTGGGCAAACCTTTCAAAGAAGGCCTGGGTTTCATTCTTACCTTCAGAGCCATTGAAATGGTCCGACCACACAGGGACAAAATATCGTCTGTCATGCTCTTCAATCTTAATCGGACTGCGATAATTAGATGAAATTACAATAGCAAATTGCGTCTGAACAAGCTTCTGTGGCAAGTTCTTCACATTTGTGCGATGGCTTTTTTGGGAAGTTAAAATTTTCAGCATAGCTGCTGTGTTTGTACGGGTTCCCTCGGTTTCGTCAGTTTCGTCAAGATGAATGATAACACTGTCAAACATGTCACAGTCGAAATCGCCTCTCCAAGCCTTGGTGTTCACAGTTTTATAGTTCGCTGCACCAACCATTTGTTCAGCAATCACATCAA
>JAPKEA010000397.1 GCA_028822275.1 Planktomarina sp.
TGGTCTGCCAGCGGTAATGCTACAGTTCCCGCTTGCAAGACTTCCCTTTCTATCGCGCTCAGGGCCTTCAGGCTATCGTGTATGGCACTCTCGTCGGAATATTGAAATGCTGATTGGGGTCTTGCTGAAGTTTGTACTGCGCAAACGTTTAAAACTCGTATTCACTTCTGCAGCACAGCGCCGCAGAGGAGAATATTCGCGTTGGCTCATCCGCAAGATGGATGCTGTCATTGCGGCGTCAGGCAAAGCAAAATCCTACCTGGAAGTGCCTGCAACAGTGATATTGCACGGGATCGACACCAAAAATTTTGCACCATCGGGAGATCAACGTACCTTGCGTACCAAACTTGGGCTCGATCCAGATGCGCTGATTGTAGGGTGCTTTGGTCGCATCAGAAAACAGAAAGGAACAGATCTGTTTGTCGATGCTATGATCGCGCTTTTGCCACAGCATCCCACGGCGCAAGGAGTTATCATGGGGGGTATTACCCGCGAACAACAAAGCTTTGTTAATGGCTTGAAGTTAAAAATCGAGGCGGCTGGCCTTGGCGACAGAATACACATTCTACCCGAGGATAAAGGGTTCACAATTGCCCCTTGGTTTCAGGCAAGCGACATTTATGTGGCCCCACAACGCTGGGAGGGGTTCGGCCTGACACCGCTGGAAGCGATGTCGTGTGGAGTGCCTGTCGTTGCAACTCGGGTTGGGGCCTTTGAAGACCTGATAGCCCCTGAAGAGACGGGTTTTCTGGTGCCTCCTGAAAACATTAATGAGCTAATCACCGCAACACACAAGTTGATGGCCGACTCCGTCTTGCGCAAGTCCATGGCCAAAGCGGCACGGCATAAGGCTGTGACACAGCACCAACTCATGCATGAAGCAAATACTATTATTGCGATTTACCGCCGTCTGATTGCCCAATCATAAACAGGGATACGCAAATGCCCTATCTTGTCTAACACATACTATTAAACCCTATGGGAAGGATTCAGCTTGCTTAATACCACAGTCACCATCGTCACTGTCTGCCACAACAGCATGGCTGTACTTCCAGCCATGCTGAAAAGCATTCCAGCCGGCACACTGGTCATCCTCGTGGATAATGCGTCATCTGACACGTCTGCACTACAAATACTGGCAAACGAACACGGTGCTGAATTGCAGCTGAACGCAGACAACATCGGTTTTGGACCTGCTTGCAATCAAGGTGCAGCCAAAGCAA
Organism: Planktomarina sp.; assembly: GCA_028822275.1. Classification (GTDB taxonomy): domain Bacteria; phylum Pseudomonadota; class Alphaproteobacteria; order Rhodobacterales; family Rhodobacteraceae; genus Planktomarina. Next base: position 1,224 of record JAPKEA010000397.1, read on the forward strand.
AAACAGAGTTCCTGCTTTTTCTAAACCCAGATACAGAACTACAGCCCAAGGCCCTCGATGCCCTTATCGAAGCGGCAAAAAACCACAAGGACGCCAGTGGATTTAACCCAAGGATCCTTGATAGCAGAGGACGGCAAAGCTTTCGCCACGGCTCTAAGCTCAGACCCAAGGAGCGTCTCAAAGGCCCTATCCCTACAAAAGATGCCAAAATATCGGTTCTGGCAGGGTCTGCCATCTTCTGCCGCCGCGCCCTGTTTGAACAGATTGGCGGCTTTGATCCCGCAATCTTTATGTATCATGAGGATGATGATCTGTCCTTGCGGCTGTGCGATCACGGGCCGCTCATGTATTGCCATACCGCACAGGTGATGCACCTCAGCGGGCATGGCTCCCCACGCGCCCCTTTGGTCGCTGCCTTCAAAGGCTACCACTCTGCGCGGTCGCGCGTCTACACACTTGGAAAGTACGGACATCCAAGACCTGAGTTGAACACGCTTGGGGCCGCCACCCTTAGACTGGCAGGGCTCGACAACCTGGTTAGCAAGCGGAAACGAGCAAAAAACATAGGATATATGAAAGGAGCCCTAAGCGCTCTGAAAGATGGCGGGCGGAACGACCCTCGTTGAAGTGGCTACAGGCTATAGGGGCTAATAACGTTTAAATATTTTTCTCAATTGGGGGCGCACTAGAAGACCAATCTCCCACTACCACCAGACAAATGATGTCAGTACGGCATCCAGACCAGCTACTAACGTTGGTCAAGTAAGGTTTTTCTTCAAATTTTTGCATCGTCAGCCCCAGCGAGAACAAACGCTCATAACCCTAATGCACAGATATCGTAACTGAAGTGGAAAAGCTTGGTTTCAGCCAGCCGGATATATTCTTAACAAGGCGATGCCCAGTTCAGCTAACTAAAGTTGAGGCGCCTGAATTCACACCCATTGAGATGTTCCACGCGACCAAGAATAGCTACATTGATTACCTGCTGTCCAAGGCACGTATTAATATCACGCTTGAGGATTGGCCCATGTAAACCCATTACCCTGGCGTTTTTGATCAGGGAGATATGAAGTTATCAATATAAGACTTTAAAGTGTGATACGACATTGGGCATTGCGTGAAGAGATGCCCGTTCGAGAATGTATTTCGACAGAGTTTTTGGAGCTAATGGCAACTTAAAATAAGAAAGAGTTTGGTTCATCTGGACAGTTTCATTATGCTGCGAGCTGTCTGTAATGCAGTCGCCATGTTTAGAGTTTTTTTTGTTGATACTTTCACGTTGCTATAGAATGGCTTTGTAACGTCCGAAGTCGACGTCAGATAGCATAACCCTGTTCAGGTTTTCGTGGTAATGTCGATGTTTGTAGTGGTCGTCAAAGGCTTCAATTTGAACTTCGATGTCAGCCAGCAAAAAATAATGTTTTAATAGAATGCGGTTCTTTAAGGTCTGATGCGAACGCTTGATCTTACCTTGGGTCTGGAGATAATATAGCGCTCAGAGGAAATGCCTTTATCCTGCAAAAATTCAGACAACTCACCCGATACACGGATGAATTCGCTGTCACTGAGCAACTACACTTTTACAATAAACTCCCAACCTTATACAAACACCGAAGACTGATCATTCGATTGCAGAAAAAGCACCAGGTCAATTATATGAGCCAGATATACTAGATTTTTACAGTTATTAAGTATGACACTTTTGTTAGCCGTCATAGTACAGATCACCACTTTTGTACCGGTATCTGCACTAGCAAAAAGCAGT
>JAPKEA010000398.1 GCA_028822275.1 Planktomarina sp.
CTTCGGCGATATGATGATGCGATAAAATCTCATCAGGTGGTACTTAGGATCAATGCTTACTTTGCGGAAGGGTATTGCAATATCGCCAATAGTTTTCTGGATAAGGATGACTTAATTGCTGCGATGGAAAACTACAAAAATCGGCTATGATTAAACCTGATTACCTTGAAAGCTACAATAATATGGTTAATGCGCTTAGGGATAAGGAGGAAACGGATGCCGCGATAAAGCATTTTGAAAATATAATAAAAATTCAGCCAAATTATGCCAATGAGTACAATAATTTGGGCAATGCTGTGTCAACGAAGGGCAGGATAAAAGAGCCATATTGAGTTATCAAACGGTCTTAAATATAAGTCCTGACTATCAACTAGCGCGTGGCAAATGCTTTTTTAGCAAGCCCATATTTGTGATTGGGCGGGGATTAGGCAAGACCAAGACTTAGTCAAAGAATTGTGAATCGACACGCAACATATTGATCCGTTTGCAATTCCTTCACTCGAAGATGCGCCAGACCGGCATAAAGTCCGATCTGAGACATACGCCCGAAACACTTCAAAGCAATCATCTCGGCCGCTGTCCGCTCTACCGCTTCAGAAATTGGAGCTTTTACGAATTGGTTATTTTTCAGCTGATTTCGACAATCTCGCTACCATATATTTAATGGCAAAACTCTTTGATACCCATAATTTAAAAGATTCGAGATTTATGCCTATTCTTTTGGACCAGATATTAATGACGAAATGCGCAACCGACTGGTTAGTGCCGTGACTGTTTTGATGATGTCAGAAACATGAAGGACTATGATATCGCTCTACTTGCCCAACAAGATAAAATGGATATTGCTGTGGTTTTAAAAGGTTATACAAAAGATTGCCAGGCCGGTTTTTCGCGTACGCGCGGCGCCTATACAAGTAAGCTATATCGGCTATCTCGGCACATTGCGTGCGCCTTTCATAGATTATATCGTTGCTGATAAAATTGTTATCCCACCAAACCATAAAAAATGTTATTCTCAAAATATTATTTATATGCCTGACTGTGATCAGGTGAACGATAATACCCGCGAGATTTCAGACCGACCCATGCACCGATCTGACGCTGGCTTGCCTGAGGACGCTGTTGTTTTCTGCTGTTTCAATAGCAACTACAAGATAACTCCCGTTGAATTTTATATTTGGATGCGACTTTCGCATCACGTCGAAGGCAGCGCTCTTTGGCTTTTGAAATCAAACCAACGGTTAAATGCAAATTTGGGCTTAGAAACTGAACGACGTGGTATCTCGGCTGATCGCCTGATTTTGCTGAAAAAATGCCTCATGCCGAACATTTGGCGCGCCACAGGATGACACCTTTTTATCGATACCTTTAATGTGAATGCTCACACAACCGCCAGCGATGCGCTTTGGGCTGGGTTGCCGGTTGTAACAAAAATTGACCAAGGGTTGCTGGAAGCTTGCTTGAGGCGATCGATCTGCCGAACTTATTGTAAAAAGTGATAAAGATTATGAGACGTTAATATTAAATTTAGCAAATAATTCCATACGGTTGGACGCAGTGAAAACAAAATTGTCAGCCAATTGCTGTTCGAAGCCATTATTTGACACAGAACTGTTTATTAAGTAATTAGGGAACTCATTTCAACAGGCATGTCAACGTTATTTTGTTGGGAAAGCCTCCTGCGATATTTTAGTTTTCAAATAGATACTATTTTCAAATAGCTTTCACCTGAAAAGTCGCCAATGGAGGAAATTGCCTCGCTTTGTTTGCTTTTCCAGACCATATTCTGATTTTGGTATGCTTGCGTTTCGGGGGTGTTGGTTTTTTGTTAGATTTGTCGGACTGTATCGCAAAATATCATTAATTAGCTACATATATTGAGTGTCTGAATTGAATTGAAAACAAGATTGCCGGCTAAACCGTTTCAATTTCATGACCTTCCGTTTCTGTTACATTTAGAAACAAAAATATAAGTAAAAGTAACTTACTTTAATATCTGCCTACCAATAGGTAGGTATTATTGAAGTTAAATATTGGAGAATACGCATATGAAAATTTATGACATGGAAGGGATTTCCTAACCCAGCACGGGTCCGCATCGCGTTGGCTGAAAAAGGGGCAGCTGACGCAGTTGAGTTCGTCCCAATTGACGTTTTCGGTGGTGTGCATCGTACAAAGGCATTCAGATTCAAGAAGCCGGACGCCTCAGTTCCTTGCCTCGAACTAGCCGATGGAAGCTTTATATCTCAAAGCACGGCGATTATCGAATACATTGATGGTAGCTTCGAAGGGGAATCGCTGACGGGCAAATCTCCGAAAGAACGGGCCCAGATATCGATGATGAATTTACGTGTAGAATCTGGTTTGATGAATGCAGTTGGGGCATATTTTCATCACGCACCCCGGGACTGGGTCCAGAGTTATAAACGGATCAATGCGTTGACTTGGGCAACAAGCAAAAGCAGGTGGCTAGCCGAACAATGGTCCATCTTGATGAAGTCTTGGCCGCTAATGACTTTGTGGCTGGAGATCGCTTTTCGATGGCTGACATCACTGTTTTTCCGGGTTGACCTTTGCTGATTTTGCCAAGGTTGAAATCCCTGTAAGTTTAAAACCTGACGGCATGGCGGGCAAAAGTTGCCGCACGCTCCAGTATTCCAGGCTAACATCTGTGTGAGTTTAAGGTGACAGAAAACTAAATGGAACTGAATGCAGATTTTGACACTCGGGTTGTTGTCCACTCTGATCAACTTGAGTGGAACGCGTCACCCATGGTTGGGGTGGACCGACGTATGCTAGACTGCATTGGCGCCGAAGTGGGGCGCGCCACGACGATTGTGAGATATGCGCCAAAAGCAAATTTTCGGCCCACACCCATACCGGTGGCGAAGAGTTTATCGTGCTGGATGGTGTTTTCCAAGATGAGCACGGCGACTTCCCACAGGGGACTTACGTGCGCAAT
>JAPKEA010000399.1 GCA_028822275.1 Planktomarina sp.
ACAAAACATCAAAAATAGATCCAATATCAGTTATATCCAATATCTCTAGATGGAAATTCTCATAATCCCTAAGTTTTAAATAGTCTAAGTTAGTATAGTTGGGACAGCTATATCGTTTAATTCCTCCAATGACTTTATACCCTGACTTCAAAAGATATTCTGCAAGGTAGCAAGCATCCTGCCCTGGAAATCCCGTAATTAAAGCAGTTTTCATAATTATACCCTCTTGCCCAATATTCACAATGTCTGAAGAAGTTTCGAGACGGCTATTATTTTAGTTTCCAGGTCAACACAATCATTTCCAATAAAAAACCCGTTTTTATCAATATAATCAGCATTTGGAGCGTCACATTTTATACAATTCAATCTGTCAATAACTGGATTTTTTTGAAAATTTCCTGCTACGATTGGCCTAACTTCGACATTTTTGTCTTTTAGACTTGATATTACTTCGTCTCTTCGTCCAACTAGTCCTCCCTGCAAGGTCAGTCCAAACCCAAACCAAGTGGAGAAGCCGTGGTCCTGTTGCAATTTGACGTTTGTGGAGTTCAGAAATTTTTTGGCAACTTGTGCATTTTTTCGTCTTTGCTCAGCCATGCCTGGCCATTTTTTTAACTGCTCCCTGCCTGTGGCCCCACTCATTTCAAGAGGTCGTACACAGTAGCCTGGTAATACAAATTTAAATGAATCTATAAAATCGTCTCCAGTTTTTTTATATAAACCAGATCCTTGTAAGTCTCGAACCCAACCATGCGCACGCAAACTCTTTAGATAATCCACTAACTCTGTATCGTCTGTTACTACCATACCACCTTCCATAGTTTGCAGATGATGCGAGAAGAAAAAACTGAAGGTTCCCATTGTACCAATAGTTCCACAATACCTGCCATCATCTAACTTTGCCCCAAAACTCTCGCAGTTATCTTCCAACAAAACTATAGAATGTTCAGTGCAAATTTTTTCCAATTTTTCTAATTCTGCAGGAGAACCCAGTAGGTTAACTGCAAAAACAGCTATAGTGTTATCATCAATAGAGGATTCCACCTGCTCTGCAGAAATATTATAAGTTTCTAACTCTACATCAACAAACTTCAAATCAAATCCCCATTGATGTACAGGAAAGTAAGTGGTTGACCAACTAACTGTAGGAACTATTATGTTCGGCCGTCCTATCAATTTTTTTTGTTGAAATTTTTCGTGGAGAGCGATTGTAGCAATCGCCAGTAAATTTGCTGATGATCCTGAGTTGGTCATAATAGCGTGCTTCGACCCAATAAAGTCTGCAAACTCTTGTTCGAATGCAGCAACTTCACTTCCCATTGTATAACGGTTGCTGGAAATGACCCTTTTTAATGCATTAACCTCCCTTTCATCCCAGGTATCGCTTGAAAGGCTATAATTTATCATTTGTAATTTCCAATTTCAGATGTTGAATTTTTGGTAATCAACCCTTGGCTCCTTGAGCTCGAGAATATATGTCATCATATCGCACTATGTCATCTTCCCCAAGATACAAACCGGTCTGAACTTCGATAATAATCAAGGTTGATTTTCCAAAATTTGCAACCCGATGTATGGCCCCTATTGGAATGAAGACTGATTGATTTTCAGTCACGAGTTGTATTTTGTTATCTATGGTGACTTGTGCTGTTCCTGATACGACAACCCAGTGCTCGGCTCGATGTTGGTGCGATTGGAGAGATAAAGATGCTCCCGAGTTCACGTGGATACGTTTTACTTGAAAGCGATCGCCCATAACTAAGCTTTCAAACCATCCCCATGGGCGGTGATCTTTTGGGAAAGTTGTTGCTTGAGCTGATCCTTTTTCTTCCAAAATAGCGACTGCTTGCTTCACGTCTTGAGCTCGGGACATGTCGGCAATAAGAACGGCGTCTGGCATTGCTATTGCTATGATATTCTCCAAACCAATGCCAATTATTTCGAGGTTTTTGCTTTCGGAACGTAAGAGTGTGTTTCTACAATCAATGGCTGTAGCCATATCAGATTCATGGACCCCATTTATATCTTTCGCGCTTTCGCGCCATACTGCATCCCATCCTCCAAGATCACACCAATGGCCAACTAATGGAACGACGGACAGGTTCTTGGCTTTTTCCATTACTGCGTGATCGATTGAAATGTTATCCGCGTTGGCCCACTCATGAGGTCCTAGACGGCAAAAACCTAGGTCAATATCAATGGCTTTAACTGCTGCGTTTACAGTGGACGTTAAAGTGGGTGCATGTATTTCAAAAGCCTTAATTATATCTTTCGCACGAAAAAGAAAAATACCAGCATTCCACAAGAACGAACCCAAACCGAACATTTCAGAAGCTCTTATTTGGTCAGGCTTTTCGATAAAGCGTTTTACCGGTACGGGTCCTTCTTGCTCCTCCCCCAACTCGAGGTAACCATAACCGGTTTCGGCACGTGTTGGTTTGATGCCAAAAGTCACTAGTCGGCCAGAATTTACAGCACTTAATCCTTCTTTAATAGCAAGCTGAAACGCGACAGTATCCGCAATTACATGATCAGATGGTGAAACAATCATAATTGAGTCTGGTTTTTTTTGTGCCAGGAAGATTGCAGCAGCCAGTACTGCTGGCGCTGTATTTCGTGCTTGGGGCTCTATTAGTACTGTGCCAGGATCAATCCCAATTTCGTTAAGCTGCTCTGTCACTATGAACCGGAAGTCTGAAGCAGTTATTACGACTGGCTTATCAAATAACTCACCGGTAAGGCGTAATGCAGATTTTTGAAATAGTGTTTGCTCGCCTATTATTGGTGCGAATTGCTTCGGATATGATTGTCGAGACAGTGGCCAGAGCCTTTTGCCAGAACCTCCGCTCAAAATTACTGGCGTGATCATTATGTTTCCCACTTTTATGCGTTTAGATTAATAAAACTAGATCCTCGTGCCTGTTGCGTAATTTTATGGTGGCCATAGCAAAACA
>JAPKEA010000400.1 GCA_028822275.1 Planktomarina sp.
TATATCCATGTCAAATACTCCTTTTCAGAAACTTATATACAAGATTTGTACCATTCGATATACATTCAGAGAAAAAATGGTCCGGTAACGTCTACCTTGCGCAGTTATCCCAGGAAGCAGAACAATGTACAGATACCTCATTGCCGTTTTTATTATTACATTTGCGATGGCCAGTGGCGCTTCCGCACAATTTATTGCAATGAAACACAAAGTACGAGATTTGGCCACCAGCACAATCTGGCTGAGATGCTCGGTGGGACAAGCTTGGGACCCAGCTGTCGACACCTGTACAGGTAAAATCATTAAACTTGATCACGCCCAAGTAGACTATGCCACTGCAGAAGCAAAAAGACAGCTCGGAGGCAATTGGCGACTGCCAACGCGCGCCGAGTTGGAGAGCCTGGTGTGCGATGAGTGCACACCACCAAAAATAAAACCTAGATATTTCCCAAACATCTCGCCAGAGGCTTATTGGACAAGCGATAAAAACAGTATGAATTCAAAAATGTTCTGGTCTGTAAACTTTTTAACTGGCCATTCGTATTCTAGATTTTTTCCTTACCAAGCATTGCCGGTATTACTCGTCGAAGCCGATTGAGCACTCGCGTCTTTACAGGAAGTCACGGTTTAGCATTTACATAACGACAAGGCTGACGAGGATCAACACGACAGCAAAACCACATAATGCAGCTACGCAAACCTCAGTCACCTGCGACTTGGCGTCTTTTACATTTGCCAAATAAGTAGTCCGCATCTTGTCTACCCTATCATTATAAATTTTTACAGCCATTTGGTGTGAATTAATCATAACTGGATCTAAATCTGCCAAATTAAGGTCAGCCAAATCAATGGAATAGTTCGACCTCAGAGCTTGTTCGATTTCATCCAATCCAGCTGGTGTGAGGTTGACGGCATGCGGCACCGGTACTCCCTTGAACAATAGGAACTTACCCTCAGGGTAGGTTGCCGGAATGGGGCTAATTGGTGCAGCTTGAGCGAACAGGGCGAAACAACACGTCTCTTCCCGGACTGAAAACCTACCAGGAATTTCAAAACTAGAAAATTCCTGATTATTAAAGCCAATGAGCGTATTGACAAGGCTTAGGGCAAAATCAGCTTCCAACTTATGGCTGTCAGGTTGAGTTTTACCATTATTTTCGGTAACTTGAGGTTGGTCAACAATTTCCTCAACTTGAGGTTGGTCAACAATTTCCTCAACTTGAGGTTGGTCAATTGAATTATTATTATTTTTCGCCATTTTCCCTCCAAGAAAAAGGTACTGTTTCATGTGGAAATAGCAATGCTAATTATTAGCCTGTAGATAAGATATACCGGCTATCAGGAAATAGCCGGTATATTTTGTTAATTCTGCCCAGCTCGACTATGACTGAATGAGTGCAAGCATGCCTTGGCCTTGCGCATTGGCCTGGGCGAGCATCGCTGTTCCAGCTTGAGCCAGGATCTGACCCTTTGCAAGTTGAGTTGTTTCAGCAGCAAAATCTACGTCTAGTTTCGAAGATATATCAAGTGCGTATGATGCCGTAAGAGAAGTTAAATCCGTCATTCTAGTTGATACCTGGAGGAAGCTGTGGGCTTGTGATATCACCTGAACGTCCAACACTGACTTATCTACCTGCAGCTGAGTTGCATCTGTCCCGGTTTTAATTTTGGCCGAGGTTGCAGTAATGGCCACGGAAATTATGCCAAGGGTCTGTTGGTTTTGGTTCTGACCGTAATTCATAAGAATAGTAGAAGCAGTGGTCATCAAGGCTCGGCCCGCCCAAAGAGCGTCAGTCTGAACAGCAGCATATTCGGTTAGGAGGTCTGCTGCCTCAAAACTAATTGAAAGCGTGTCCGCAGTGGTATTCAAGCCGTTCGCACCCAATGCATTGAGCTCGTGCAGCCGCACAAGAATATTGCCCAGCGTCTTGAGGCTAGTATTTATCACGTCCATAACATTTAGAGCTTCTCTACCATTTTGTAATCCCATTTTGTTACTTGCCAATGAGGATTTCATGGTATTTGCAAGCATAGTTGAAGATGCACGATCGCCGGGATTTGTACCGTATTCACCTGTGGCCAGTCGCTCCATACTTGTCGCAACTGATTTTGTGTTTCGGTCTAGTGCTGCTTGCACTTTATAGAATGCGGAACCCGCGCTGATACTAGTCATGTCATTCTCCTGGTAGTTAAATAAGTAATCAAATCTCTCAGTTAGCTTAACGTCACGAGACGAAATATGTTTAGCAACTTGTTTCATCGCCCCAAAGCACTGTCAAAATATTGACACTTCTAATGTGTCAAATATACTTTTTGGTATCAGTAAAATTACATGCTAAAGTTATTCTATCGAAGGAGATAAATTATGAAACTTGATTTCAATATTGGTATGGGCCAGCGCCAAGGCTTAACCCTCACTCTTCAAGTGCAACAAGCCATAAAGCTTTTGCAGATGACTAATCTTGAGGTAAGCGAATACATAGAAGAGAATTTTGCAACCAATCCATTTATAGAAATAAAAGATCAAATTTCTCGTGAACAACAGTCAAACAAAAATGACACTAAGACGGAAAAATCGTCAACGGCTCAAGCCTTAGAGGAAACACCTTTCGGCTCTGAAAAAAATAAAACAAAAACCGAATTAGAAAACCAGTTTGAAACCGGAGAGAGCTTCAAGACTAAAAGTACGGTGTCAAAAGAGCAGAGCGACTTCGACCCAATACAGCTGATAAAGTCTCACGAGAAGTCACTATACGTCCACTGCGCTGACTATATAGAGAGCCATAACTTTTCAATTCAAGAACGATTGGTAGCTTATAGATTTCTTGAAGAGTTAGAGGCAACTGGTTGGATTTGTGTCAGTGTCGAAGATGTTGCAAAGCAAACGTCCACAAATTTGGAAGTAGTCCAGACTGTTTTAGAAAGCTTGCAGCAGATAGAACCAGCTGG
>JAPKEA010000037.1 GCA_028822275.1 Planktomarina sp.
CCGCTGGCGTAGGTATTGGTTCTAAACCTGCGGTAGTTACGGGCCGGGAGGCTCTTGTAGATATGCAAAATGCTTTCACTCTCACAGATGCGGGTGCTGAAAATAGATTTAATATTGTCGTGAATGGCGTTAGTGCCTTCATCGAACTCCCACAAATGAATTACACTGGCATAACAATGGCAACTGCTCTTGAGGCGCGTATCAATCAGATGCAGCACCCCACTACAGGCAAGCCAGTTGGTGGAGTAGATGTTTCGTATGTTGCTGCAACTAACAATTTGGTATTTACGACTGGTACTTCTGGAAACTCTTCGACCTTTAAAATTGAAGGTGCGTTGAGATTTGGCCTAAAAGATATCCCGTTAGGGATCGGCAGTACGACGCAAATAAAGACGCCCGTACAAGCGACTGATGATTTAGGACGGCCATTATTTATTTCGCCATCTGGTGAAATAACATCACGTACCGATGATTTTGCCGATAATATTGTTGAGGACTTTTATCCACTTTACTTGGATGACGGAGAGCTTACCTTCAATAAGGCGGGCGAATTAATAAGCCCAATTACAAAAGTTACGTATGATGGTTTGCCTAATGCCAACCTCACCGTTGACTTTTCGAAAGCTACTCAGACGTCGCAACCGTTTTCTGCCCAGGCAATGAGCCAGGATGGATCTGCGGCTGGACGACTAACTAATCTCGAAATAGATAACTACGGCAATGTTAATGCTGGGTACTCTAACGGATTAAACGTTAGCCTTGGTAAAATTATAATTGCTAATTTTAGTAATAATAGTGGTCTGAAACAAATTGGTAATTCTACCTTCTCTGCAACTGCTGCGAGTGGTGACCCGGAACTGGGTGAGGCCGCCGAAGATGGGTTTGGTAATATTCTATCCGGCTCTCTTGAGCGCTCTAATGTGGATATTACGGAAGAACTCGTAAATCTTATAACGGCGCAACGAAACTATCAGGCAGCGGCGAAAGCCATGGAAACAACAACGAGTATGACCCAAACTATTATTAATATTCGACTATAATTAAAGGTTTAATTTTATGGATAGAATGGTTCAAACGGCTCTTAGTTCCATAACGAGCTTGAAAGACTTGAAATTTGATTTGGCCAATAACTTGGCCAATGCGAATGTTCCGGGCTTTAGAAGAGACCTGCCGAATGAGGGCGCCGCAGGCTTCCTATCCACCTTGGATCAAGCGACAGCTAGAATATTTCCTTTGGAAACAGGCACACGCATTTTTTCCAATGAAACAGGTCAGCTGGCGACTACTGGCGTAGAAACGGATATCGCACTGCTAAATGGTTCTTATTTATTTATTCAGCCTGCTGATGGTGATCTTGCGCTTTCGCGTCGCGGTGACCTCGGTGTTGATGCCCAAAATCGCTTGGTTGATGGGGCGGGAAACGCTGTTTTATCTGACGGTCTGCAACCTATCGTATTGCCACCGTTCAACGCTTTAAAAGTTAGCGATAATGGCGAAGTCTTAGTACGAAAGCCTGGCGCCTTGCCTGGTGAATTCACCAGCATAGGGTTTTTGGGCTCTGCGGCTGCACAGTCTACAGATCTCACCAAAAGCTTAGATGGAAGAATTAGAAAATTGGACGGCTCTGTGCCTGATCCGGACCAATCAGGAATATTTTCTCAAGGAGTGTTAGAGGGCTCTAACGTCAATGCCATAGAGGAAATGATTTTTAATATCGATATGCAACGACAATTTGAAATCAATGTAAAATTAATCAAGCGGGCTGAAGAAATCGATAAGGCGGGCACAAGATTAATGAGCTTACCTAAGTAAGCGGCCTTTGGCACGATCTTTGCTAATAAACTGGGTAAGTCAGTTGAAAGGTCGAAACAATGTCAACAGCCGCAATGCACGTAGCCAAAACAGGGTTAAATGCTCAGCAATTTAAAATGCAGGTCATTGCCAATAACTTGGCCAACGTGAATACAACTGGTTTCAAACGTGACCGTGCAAATTTTGAAACGCTCTTCTACCAAGTAGTTAAAGAAGCGGGAGCGCAGACCGCTGACAATACAGCTCTGACCTCCCCACTTGCTGTCGGTACCGGGGTAAAGGTTGTTAGTACCCAAAAGCTTTTCACGCAGGGTGGCCTGGTAAGTACTGACAACTCGCTTGATCTTGCGATTGATGGATCTGGATTTTTCCAGGCATTGTTACCTGACGGTAGGGTTGGATATACGCGAGCTGGTGCATTTTCTCGTAATGCAGAGGGTTTGATGACTACAGCCAGTGGTTATGTAGTCCAGCCACAAGTTCAAATTCCAGAGGATGCAACTAATATCAATATTGCGGCCAACGGCACTGTCAGTGTTACTGTGGCGGGAAATGATTTCGCGCAAGACGTTGGCCAAATTTCACTCGTAAATTTTGGAAACCCAAGGGGATTACTTCCAATTGGGCAAAACTTTTTAGTGGAGTCTTCCGAAAGTGGGCAGCCGCAGCAAGGTGTGCCGTTAGATGGTGGCTTTGGTTCTGTTTTGCAGGGCTTCGTCGAAGGCTCAAATGTTAATGTTGTGCAGCAATTGGTAGATATGATTGAGACACAGCGTGCCTATGAGGTTAGCTCAAAATCGATCAAGGCAGTCGACGAAATGATGAGTTACATCAACCGTAATCTATAGGTGAAAACATGAATAAATTAATTGCACCAATTTTAGTTTTGCTTGCGGGTTGCGCTCAACATAGAGAAGATCTCAAGACAGTAGACTTTGAGCCAATGTACCCTCAGGATATGCAGCTTGTTGCACCGAGCAATAATTCTGGATCTATTTTTAATTCTGCTCAGGGCAATTTATTTTCAATGGAGACGAAAGCACAGGAAGTAGGCGACATTATAACAGTAGCATTCGCGGAAAGCTTCCAGGCCACAAAATCACAGAATGCAGCAACCTCTAGATCGTTGGATAGCTCGCTTAGTCTGCCTGGTGTCATGGATTTGATAATACCGGATAGAACAAACGCAGCAGATCTTTCAACTGACTTAGCTGCAGCCACTGAGAACTCATTTTCGGGAAGTGGTTCTACTGCTCAATCTAACTCATTGACGGGACAAGTTTCAGTGCATGTTGTGCGGGTATTCAGAAATGGAAATCTCGAAATTCTTGGCCAAAAAAAGCTCACCCTGAACAATGGGGACGAATATATTCGTGTGCATGGCATTGTGAGGCCAAAAGATGTTGATGCGGAGAACGTTGTCTCTTCAGACCGAATAGCAAATGCAAATATCCAGTATATCGGTGCCGGTGAATTAGATTCACCAAGTAAAAAAGGCTGGTACACCAAGATCCTTGAAAACGTAAACGCTTTATAAGAGACATAATAATGAAAATCTTTATAAGATACCTACTACTTTTTGGTCTTTCCCAGTTTCTGGTTTCTACAGCGAGTGCTGATAGAATTAAGGATATTACATCACTGGCAGGGATCCGCTCTAACCAACTCGTTGGTTATGGAATTGTGGTTGGCCTCGCCGGAACAGGTGATGGGAATACTGGTATCACTCTACAGTCTATGCAGTCACTCGTTGCGCGGTTTGGCATCACTAGTGATGTTAACGGTTTTAATGGAGACAATGCTGCAGCCGTAATGTTGACTGCAGAACTTCCACCCTTTTCAAAACCAGGCCAGACTATAGACGTTACAGTTTCAACCATAGGTGGGTCTGAATCTCTAAAAGGTGGGACGCTTTTAATGTCCCCTCTTCTTGGGGCTGATGGAGAAACATACGCCGTTGCTCAAGGCAATGTTGTCGTTGGTGGGTTGGGAGTTGAGGGTGCAGATAACTCTTCATTGACAGTCAACATTCCAACAGTGGGAAGAATTCCAAGAGGAGCAAGTGTTGAGAAACTTGTCCAAACTGCATTTCTAGATACTGATTTTGTTATTTTAAACTTACACCAAGGTGACTTCTCGACAGCTTTTAATATTTCAGAAACGATCAACGAAACCTTTGGTGAAGGCATGGCAATACCGTTAGATAAAAATAGTATTCGAGTTAGAGCGCCTTCAGACCCTAACCAAAAGGTTGGGTTTGTATCCATGTTAGAAAATCTGGAGGTTGAGAAGGCTAGACCACCAGCAAAAATTATTATTAATTCGCGAACTGGGACGATTGTAATTAGTGGCGACGTAAAAGTTACTCCTGCCGCCGTTGCACACGGATCACTATCAGTTACCGTAAAAGAAGACATGAACGTAGACCAGGCAGATGCTTTGGCAGTAGGGGCTGGGGCGAATGCAAACGCAGGGGCCGCGGTTCAAAATCCTGATACTGAAATTATCGTTGAAGAGGACGTAGCCAAGGCTTTCCTATTTGGGACAGGGGTCTCCTTAAGTGACCTTGTTGATTCAATTAACGCAGTTGGTGCGACGCCATCAGATTTGGTGGCTATCCTGGAGGCCCTACGAGAAGCTGGCGCCTTAAATGCTGAACTTATTGTAATTTAGGGATTTATGAAAATGAGCACGATTTCTATGAGACCCGAATTGACTTCCAACCTAATGGCTCCAGAGTTTAACCTGGCCAAAACTAATACTGCTAAAAGCCAAAATATTGAGGAGCTGGAAGGCGCGGCTAGTCAGTTTGAGTCTATTTTACTTAAAATGTTTCTTGATCAAGCGCGCCAAAGCAAATTAGACGACGACCTCTTGGGCTCTTCAGCAAGCGATAATTTCCAAGAAATGTTCGATAACGAACTATCTCAATCTGGCGGTTCCTCTATGCACTTGGGCCTCACGGACGTGATAGTGCGTCAGTTGAGAACAGACCTGGTTAAATAAGGTATTTTTATGGGCGACCTATTTGATATCGGTAAGAGTGGCTTAAGCGCTTACAAAAATAGCCTTGCGGCTACGGGGCAAAATATTGCCAACGTGGGTACCGAGGGGTACGCACGCCGGGACGCATCCATTGAAGAAATCAGCACTGCGAACGCTGATACTCTGTCGATATCCAAATCGAGCGGCTTAGGCGTTCGAATGGGTGGTATTACGCGAGCTTTTGATCAGTTCTTAGACTTGCAATTACAAAACACGTCCTCCTCATTTGCGTTTGCAAAATCTAAGGCTGAAGTTCTGGATAGACTTGAGAATGTACTAATCCCTCAAAATGCAACAGTTGGCACTCGTATTGACGAGTTCTTTGGTGGGTTAAGTAACCTCGCACAAGACCCGCCAAATGTAACCTTGAGGGCCTTGGCTTTGTCCGGAGCTGAAGCGGTGTCCAGATCAATATCTGGTCTACATTCTGGACTTAGTGACTTGCGTAAGCTTTCTAAAGACACACTTGATTTAGTTGCCAGTGAGTTCAACAGCACCGTTAAAAATTTATCCAAGGTGCAAAATCAAATCTTAGGTAATGCGAATAAACGTGGAGCTCCTAATGCCCTTTTGGATCAACGCGATAATTTGCTGGCAAAGTTGAGTGAACTATCTGATATTTCGGTAGAATACCATAACAATGGCGGCGTCACCGTGGCTCTTGGCCGGCTTGGAGAGGGAGGAAATTTCCTCCAGAACACTACCTTTAGCCAAATTTCAATTGACTCGAATACCTATGGTTTAAAAGCATCCCTCATAGGTGCGACTGGACAACGATCTAGTACCCATTTCTCGGGCGGCCAATTGGCGGGATTGGTGTCTTCTGATACTCTAATCGGAGTTACCGCATCCGAAGTTGATGCTCTAGCCCAAAAATTTGTGCAAGAATTAAATTCAATACATAAAATGGGTTTAGATTTAAATGGAGAGCGGGGGACAGATCTATTTAGTCTGGAAGCTGTAACTATTACACAAGGCTCTACCAATACTGGAAATAGTTCTCTGAGGGTTGAGGGCTACTCAGAAAGTTTATCGGGTTCTAAGTTAGAGATGACTTACAACGGTAGTGTTGGAGCCTGGAGCGTATCAAGTAGTAATGGTGCATCCGCTCCTGATTTTAGTTCCAAGTTAGAGTTAAGCGGTTTGACCGTTATGGTGCAGGGTGAGGCAAAAGATGGAGACAAGTTCTCTTTAGACATATCTCGCAATATAGCCTCAAACATGAAAGTTTTAATTACTGACGCCAAAAAACTGGCAGCGACAGGCCTTCATTCTATAGAAGCCGATCTGAAAAACTCAGGAAGTTCAGAATTAAAAATAGGATACTTTAATGAAACCTTTGCGTCCGACAGTGCCAATCTAGTAGGTTTATTTGATGAAACGCGAAATGCAGCAAACCCAATTCAATTTAATTCAAAGGGTGCGCTGGGAGCTGTCAAAAATGTTGAGACTGTCCAAGAGCTTTCTTCTTTAAAATCACAATCAAATTTACGAATTTTCTCAGATGTTACAACGTGGGTCGCTCCAGATAATTTAACAGTCAGGTTGGGCGGTGCCAATTTTGTTTTTGATATGGCGTCAGTGTTTTCAGGTTTAAAGTCGTCTAATCACTTCGCAGAGATTTTAAACTCTGGAGCAATAACTTCGAACAGTTCTTTAAAGTCTTTTCGAGAGCTTGGGCTGCATGCTGTTGCGTCTGGTACAAGTTTTGTAATTGCATCAGCGTCACAGCCCCCACGAGCTAATTTTGCTGAATTACAGTCAGGCTCCCTTGCGGGCGTGGGTGGAATACTTTCGAAGCAGGAAACTGGCACGTCGGATATGAGTGTTTTTACCCGGGAGGGAGTGCAAGTTTCCGGTAAAGTTTTGAGCCAAGCTGAAGTAGAAAATTTGCTAACTACTGAAAATGGATTTTCCAGTGAGGCTGTTTATCGAGCAAATCATTTGCCGACGTTGTCAAATGAGGGCTACGCAGGTGCCTCCGTTACAAGAAAGACAACAGAAGGCTTGGACGTTGTCTCTATGTCAGGCGCCGGTTTTGATAATGGGGTAAATAATAATGCTTTTGTTTATGCAGCGGCTTCCTTCCCAACCAGTCGCACCCAACTCACTTTACCCGTTTCTGTGACAACAGCCAGCGGCCGAACTGACACTGTAAGCTTTGAACCGGGTATGATGGCAGGGCAAATAGCAAAACAGTTATCAACTGGGCTAGGAGATTTGGGGATTGGTGCTACGGCGACAAATGTGGTTGAATTATCCAGAATTGCAAACGGACTTGTAGAGTTTAAGTTGACTGGAAACAACTTACAAAGTCAGCAAATTAGTGTAACGGTCGCTGGGTCTTCACACGTTGGATTAGTAAACCAAATAAACTCATTTTCACAATCTACGGGTATAAAAGCATATTTGACTGGAGATTCTGGAGTTGTTTTAGAGCATATCGAAGCTGGAGATATTACTTTAAAAGATATAAATTTAGGGAGCGGTATACCTCTTTTGGTAAACCAGTTAGATCAATTTGGCGAGAGAATGTTAACAACATCCAAGACAGCTGCGACTGGGCAGCACGTGGTCGTTGGCGGAAATGTTCAAATGAAAAGCACATCTGACTTCACAGCTACCTACAATGGCGTCAATTCGAATAGCTCGAATTCGGCCTTTGAAATGGGTTTCGCAAATAAGAGTTTTGACCTTAACAAGGACTATACTGATATCAGTTTCTATGCGAATTCTGAATTAGACAGTAGCTTTGCTGACGCTAAAAATATTGATGTGGTTTCATCCGCGTCTAAATATAGCTTGACGTTAACTGACCCAGTTTCTGGGAACCTTTCTAGTAGCTTTCTTCCCGAAAAATCAGAAGATTTTTCAACAAGTGTGATCTCTAGTAAATTGGCTGCAGCGTTACGAGATCAGGCAACATCTACAGTTTTTTACGGGGATACATTTGGCTTGGCTAGTGGTTTTCCAAGTAACGGGTCAAAGATAGAATTCTCCATTGGTGAGCAAAAATATACGGCTACGTTAAATATTGATGACGATACCAAGGTCCAAGGTACAAATGTTATCGTCGGAACTAAAACATTTTCAGGTGCAGATGCTCTTTCTGAATTAATATCAGCCTCCAAATTTTCTGTCACGGGTCCAGAAAGTGATCGGTTAATAATGAATTTTGAAAAAGATGCTGCAGGTATTCGCTTAACTGCTGCGGCTAACAATGGCGTTGTAAGCGGCCATGGCCTGACTTTTTCAACAAGCAACACCGGCCAAGCAGCTACTGACTTTCATATTTCAGCTACCTCTAAAACTGAGATTTACTCTAAATACTTTGCGCAGACCAATGCCAGTAATACTGACATAGGGTCCGTTATGGTTGGTTCTGTGGCTCAACGGCTTTGTTTTCACACCGCCGGTAATACGGTAGATCGTAACGTAGGTGATCCTCCGCTGCCTGCTTGGATGCAGTTTGCCACTGAGGCTAAGCCAGGTGACGCAACGCAAATCCGAGTAAAAGTAACTATAAATAATAATGCGGCTATAGACAAAAATATACGAATTAAATCTAATGCCGTTTCCAGCACTTATGGTATGTCGACTGTTGAGGCTCAGCTATTGCTTTCCGATGCCGGCTTGCGAATTTCAAATGTCAGTGACGCACGCGTCAAGTCCAGTGCTACAGTGAATTCGTTGGCAAGTGAGGTATTGTCAATGGATGGTCTAGGTGGCGAGGATTTAATTTTTATATCAAATGGCGCTCGTAACCCAGTTGCAATTGGAGAGATCACGACGACGGCGACAAAGGCGACGCGAGAGTACTCACTCGTTATAAATAAAACAGACCCAACTAGTGTTGACATTTATGATTACCCAACTGGGCATATTGTTGGGTCAAGGTCAATTGTTAGTGATAATAGTACATCCTTTCAGGGTCTTTCGGTTGACTTCAAGGGCGCTGTCACGGCGGGAGATACTTACAGAGTACTGGTATCGGATGCCAATGTTGATGATGCTAATAATCTAAACAATATGTTAGAAACGTCGTTATTAAATAAGGAGAATGGGGTCGGTGGATACTCGGCTTCATTTGGTGGAATTGTGTCCAGGACCGGTGCTGAAATACAGGCAAACCAGCAAACTCTGGAAACGACTGAAGCGGCCTATCAAATGGCTCTGGATAATAAGAATGAGCTTACGGGCGTGGATTTAGACACTGAGGCTGCTCGCTTGATGGAGCAGCAGCAGGCATATCAGGCTTTAGCCCGAGTGCTAACTACAGCCCGAGAGTTGTTAGACACTTTATTGAGATCAATGTAACGGGAGTTTGGCATTATGACAATTACGACCTCTGGGTTTTACCAAAAAAATATAGATAATTTAACTCGTCTCAATAAGGATGTTGGCGATATTCAAGTGCAAGTAAGCACTGGAAAAAAGTCTTTATCCCTGAAACATGATGTACACGAGATTTCTCGTTTAAATGCGACAGAGGAGCACAAGTCAGAGATTTCCCAATTTAAAAATAATGCTGGACGCATTATTTCAGATCTCGAGAAAATGGATAACAGCTTCGCGCAATTAGAGAATGCAACAATACGTTTGCAAGAGATTCATGTCCAAACTTCAAATGGCCTGATATCTCCACAAGAAAGAAATTTATTTAAATTAGAAGTTGAAGGCATTAAGCAAGAAATCTTGAATATAGCCAATCGTCGTGATGCGTTTGGGAAAGGAATTTTTGCTGGAGATTCGGGCAATGCACAACCATTTGGAGTGGATAACTTTGGTTTAATTCGTTATTCTGGTTCGGCAGCTGAACGGTCACTGCAGGTTTCACGTGACAATCAGCTACGACAAAACTTTTCGGGTGACGAAGTTTTCTTATCTGCAGGTTCTGCGGGTGAAAAGTTTTCAATTTTCGATGCTATTGATTCATTCTCTAGAAGCCTGGATTTTGCCATACAGCCTGGTATTTCGTCAAACTTACTTTCGACTGGAAATTCGGTGGATTTGGTTTTTAACCCTGGAGGACAAGCCACAAATTATAAGTTTGATCTTGTCGCTAATGGAACCACTTATAAGGTCGACTCCAATGTTTATGGTAATGATTTTAATGGAGTCGTTGCTGGTATTAATAGTCATACGGCTTTGACAGGGGTAAGGGCTGTTGTCTCATCTCAAAACAAAATCACATTAACTGGGGCTGGGGTTGATCTCAGAATCAAAAATTTCTCTACTGACTTGCCCAGTACAAGTGATCAATACATAGCGGTACAAAATGTAGTGGCTTCAAACGTCACTAATGCAACAATTTTGCCCCATTCGTTTAGCAATGCTGAAGTAGAGAGTAAATTATACAAAGTTTTTGATCACTTTATTGCCATGCGCACTGAATTGGGCATTACTGTTAAAACAGCGCAAAATGTTGAGGACAGTGCGCAAGAGACGTTGGTTAATTTGGATGTGGATATATCCCAACTTGAAGATGCTGATATGGCTGAGTTGCTCACGAAACTTCAAGGTCTCCTCACTAATAAAGAGGCTGCGCAAGCTACGTTCTCTCGATTAACTAGTACAAACCTATTTGATTATTTGAGTTAATTTTTCAATTTTATTAACTTGGACAAGTAATGTATCGAATACTATATGTACGAATTAGGTTGGCACAAAACTTGCTATTTATCTAGATAAGATAAGGGAGTTTAGGCTATGTTTTCGGTAATTAAATCGGGTATGGATACCGCACTTCAAGAGCTATCAATGATTTCGAATAATATTGCGAATGCAAATTCTGCGGGCTTTAAGAAGAGTGCTGTGGCCTTTTCAGAGTTTTATAATGGCAGTACCGCCGAGAGCGTAAAGAGTTCACTTGTGGGCCTGGGTGCAACCTCTGGCGACGCCAGGCGCAGTGATACTCAAGGTGCTTTAATGGAAATGGGTGGAGCATTAGATGCTGCGGTCGTGGGTAATGGATACTTCATGACGCAACACGCTGATCAAATTGGGTATTCTGTAACGCGAAATGGCTCTTTTTCATTGGATGCTGATGGTTTTTTAAAAACACAAGACGGCGATTTTGTTCTTGGAATGAGCGCCGTTGATGGTGAATTTTTAGCGGTTGGTTCTGATCCAACAGTTTTACAGAGAATTCAAATTCCAATAAATACCCAGGAAAATCCACTATCTAAAATTAGTATTGAAAACAACGGCAATGTTTTTGCTGCATTTGGGCAAGCTGACAGATTGCCTGTATCAACCATCCCCCTATCAATTTTTTCAAATCCAAATGGTTTAAAACAGCTTGGAGGAGGGAAATATGCACCAACGGACGTTGCTGGTAAATTGTTTATTGGTAGCCCTAGCTCGCCAGGATTTGGAAATTTAGAGAGTGGTTATGTTGAGGGCTCAAATGTTGATATCACAACCGAAATGACTAATATGATCCGGGCGCAACAGCAATTTAATGGTGCGGCTCGTATCATGCAGACGAATTCTGACATGATAGAAAAAATGACGCGATGATTGGTGAAACTAAAAGATATTATTTGTAGCATGTGTAATCACAGACTAAGTATTTGGATAAAGTTTTTTATGGTTTTGGAGGTTAAACGCTTTGGCTAAATGTCGTGATTGTTCTATTCCAATGGGCTACGCTGAAAGTCAGGCGGCGCAAAATTATAACGGCTTGTGCATCACTTGCCACGTAAAGGAACGTGTCCAAACTAAAGTTATTACGTCTAAAGAGCCCGTGTTCTCCCTAGGACAAAGATCCACTGAAACCGTGTTTAATAAGTTTCAGGATATGTTGATCACAACTGAAAGCAGCACTAACTTAAAAATTAAAAAACGTTGTGGAATTGTTTCAACTGATTTTCATTATCAGTTCAAAACGACGTCAATTTTTAAAAGAATATCGAATATTTTACGCTCAAAGCCGGAAAAGAAAGCAGATTTCCTTCAAGAGTGTATTGAGCTGGCAATGCTCGAACTGAAGTCAAAAGCAATAAGGGTGGACGCAAATTGCGTGATAGCGCTTAACATTGATTACATTGTTTTAGGCGACATAAAAAAGGGTGGATTAATCGTTTCTCTGGTTGGCACTGGTGTGAAAGTATAGCCCTTAAATTTTAATTACTAAAGCTGTTTGGGCCCATTATTTTGTATATTTTGTTTATTAAAGTTTTTTTAAAATGTAAAATGTGTTGAGCAGAGTTTGGTTATTGGGGTCTAATTTATAGATATGGCTAGGTCTGAGAAGACAAAGATTAAAGTGTGGAGTTATAACATGAATATGATCTCGACTGCGTTTCCCACTGAAGTAAACGCTTTTCAAAAGAAGAGTGAGCTTGTCTCTAAGCTTGTTGGCTCTTGGGAAGAGAAAAATTCTAAAACGGCACTTCGTACTGGTGGTGTTTCTTTAATGGCCCTGTCCCTTGCCGCGTGTGGCTCCTCGGATGATACAGCCTTTTCACAGGCCGATGTCACTGCGGCGGCAGCACAAGCCACAAAAGCCGCTCAAGATGCTGCATCATACGCTGCTCTTCAAGTGGCAGCTGTGACTGCTGAAGCCGCAGCTGTAGCTGCCAACGTGGCGGCGGAAGCGGCGACTGCTGCAGCCACAGCCCAAGCATCTGCAGTTGCTGCAGCCAAAACTGAAGGTATTGCTGAGGGTGTCGCTTCTGTAGATATCACTTCTGATAACGCAGCTATTGCCGCGGCGGCCAAAGCAGTAGGTATTGCTGAAGGCATTGCTACTTTAGATATTACATCTGATAACGCAGCCGTTGTGGCGGCGGCAGAGGCTTTAAAAGATGAGCAGATTACATTAAAAAATGCAGAGATAGCCGCCAAAGTCGCAGAACTCGCTACTCTTCAAGCCACTTACGACAATTTGGTTGCTCCAGTAACTTTGACCACGCAATTGACCGCCGCGGAAACTTTAACTGGTGGACATGGTGATGATACGTTTACGGGAGCGGGTACTACTTATACTAATGCAGACAAACTGCGTGACCCATTTACTACGGATAATGACTCTGCAAACCTTACGGTAACGGGCAATATTACACCGGACGTGGCAAGCATTGAGAATATAAACTTAACGATAAACAGCACTGGCCCAAAAATAGTGAACGCGTCTTCAATTTTGCGCGCAAATACATTAACCTTAACGCGTGGAGATGTCGAAATTGCCTTTGGCATAATTCCTGGAAATAAAACCCATGATATTGACTTACTAGACGCAAGCCATATTCCAAATGTTGTTATTGCGGGTTCAGCTACCAATGTAGCTTTAGACCAAACCGTTACAGCTGGCGTGTTATTAGAAGCCGATGTCGCAACGGGCAGCGTAAATGTTATTGGTGCCGCAACGATTAAAGCAGCGGGCGCAGGAGCTGGCGATACTGTAACCGTAATTGCAGCTGACGAAGACGCAGGTACCTTCACTTCTACTGAAAACGCCAAAGCTGTTACGGTGACTACAGGCGCGGAAACTGTGGCTATCTCGACCCAAGGCGCAGGTCTGACTGCTGATGATTTTACCGGTGCAATCGCTGTGACAGGAGTTTCTACAAAAAACGTCACAATAGCGGCTGCATCCGGTGGTGCAACTGTAAATGTTCTTGGGGAAGCAGGAGTAGTTG
>JAPKEA010000401.1 GCA_028822275.1 Planktomarina sp.
GTATTTTTTTCTTATTTATTAAGAAGCGATCAATTTAATGAACATTTCTTAGTAAAATTTGTAAATTATATCCCTGGAATAAAAGGGATATCACAGGCGGTCAGTACCATGGCTATGGCAATTAAAAGTGTAACTCTCATTGTTAAGTTCCTATTATTAGAGGCATAGATAGAGGGCTGCTCTACTCAATCGGTAATATAAATAATCAGCCACGTTTTGATTTGAAGGCGTCGATTATTCCAAAACGCATTGAGCTTATTAGTATTCACGTAAACACTAGACTATGCAAATTTTATGGATATTAGCATAAAACTATCGTTTTATGCTAAAATGCATACTAGAAAAGTTTGCTACCCACTTCCCTATAGCATCTTTGCGGAAGTCCATTGGAACTCCTTGCATGTTAACCCTAATCTTAGTTTGGCTTAGTGTAACAACAATGGCGTCTGCCTCAACACCTGCGTCAGATATGACCGTAATTAGTCCGCCTTCGTTCAAGTTTTCCACAATGGGGCCTTCTGTAAAAAGATTGTTCCTGAATTGCTTAACACCTTAAATGATAAATTGTTAACAAAATTACTTTGGAAAGCTTTATGCCGTAGTGCTCTTCGGCTTCCAAGGAAAATTTTCAAAATGTAATCTTGACCTATTGACCCTCCAGTAGGTGGATACTTTATATTGAGCGTTTAAAAGACGGAGACTAACATGAGCAATTTTGACAAGATTTCACTGTCGATTGAGAATATGTCCTGCGCGTCCTGTGTTGGACGTGTTGATAGGGCTCTCAGTGACGTTGGGGGGGTGCATAAAGTCAATGTAAATTTAGCTTCGCAATCGGCACGCGTCTTCTACTCAAGTTCAATTGTTACTCCAGAAGTTATACTAGCCGCTTCCAAGAATGCGGGCTATGCGGCCCAGGTTTTTAACATGCACGAAATTATGACTTCTTCAAATCGCAAGTCTCTAACCTTTCAAAGCTATGGAGCCAGGGCGCTACTGTCAGCATTTATGGCATTGCCGATTGTTTTGCTGGAAATGGGTGGACATATATCCCCCTCGCTTCATGACTATATTAGTCAGACTCTAGGGCATCGTTTGAGTTGGATAGTTCAATTTTTATTTACTACTCTGGTGCTATTTGGGCCTGGGATTGGCTTTTTTAAATCAGGTCTACCTGCTCTATGGCGTGGTATTCCTGATATGAATTCTCTTGTCGTTTTAGGTACGAGTTCTGCCTACTTATATTCTTTTGTGGCGACCTTTTTTCCAAATAGTTTACCGGGTGAATTCCGCGCAGTTTACTATGAACCTGCAGCCATGATTGTTGTATTGATCTTGTTTGGTCGATCTTTGGAGGCAAGAGCTAGAGGTAAGACTGGGCATGCTGTTGAAAAGCTTCTTGGCCTACGTGTTAAATATGTGGTTGCAATGCGCAATGGGTTAGAAACGGAACTAAGTATTGACGACGTTGTTGTAGGAGACGTTTTGATTTTGCACCCGGGTGAGCGGGTCGCGGTTGATGGCGAAGTTATTGAAGG
Organism: Planktomarina sp.; assembly: GCA_028822275.1. Taxonomy (GTDB): domain Bacteria; phylum Pseudomonadota; class Alphaproteobacteria; order Rhodobacterales; family Rhodobacteraceae; genus Planktomarina. The sequence continues at coordinate 1,539 of JAPKEA010000401.1, forward strand.
TCGCAGTTATATTGATGAAAGCATGGTGTCAGGTGAGCCGATGCCGGCGGCAAAAGTTAAATCAGATAACGTTATTTGTGGAACTGTGAACGGGTTAGGGACACTGAGTTATATCGCTACAAAAGTGGGTTCGGATACAACGCTATCTCAAATTATTGCCCTGGTAGATGAAGCTCAAAACGTAAAGCTCCCGATCCAAGCCTTGGTCGATAAAGTGACCATGTGGTTCGTACCGGTCGTAATTTTAGTTGCTTTGGCTACAGTCATCACGTGGCTAATTTTTGGGCCAATACCGGTAGTTTCTTATGCATTAATTGCTGGGGTGAGTGTTCTCATTGTAGCGTGCCCCTGTGCTATGGGGCTTGCAACGCCAACTTCTATTATGGTCGGATCAGGAAGGGCAGCTGAGCTTGGGGTCCTCTTTGGCAGGGGGGAGGCGATGCAACAATTGGCGAGCCTCAAGATGCTAGCTTTTGATAAAACGGGTACTTTAACAACGGGCCTTCCTACTCTATCAAGTTTTGAAGTAGTCGACGGTTTTTTGCGTGCTGATATAATGTCTTTGGTTGCTAGTGTAGAGGTTCGCTCAGAGCATCCTACTTCTGTAGCTATCGTGTCGGCCGCGACTGCCGAAAACACTGAGATATTCCCAATTAAGGATTTTATTGCCTCACCAGGGTTGGGGGTAAGTGGTTTTTATGGCCCTACTCGCATTTGCGTGGGTTCAGAGCGGTTTCTTGCAGAACAGGGAGTAAAATTTGAGAAAAACGGCAAAACAGGCGTGTCTGTGCAGACAACCGTGTATGCGGCCGTGGACGGTGTGCTGGCTGCAAGAATTACTGTGGTAGATGTATTAAAGCCTTCTGCGATCAGAGCCGTAACCGCTTTGCGGGGAATGAATATTGAGGTGGCTATGATTACGGGTGATCGTTACTTAACTGCTGTTCACGTTGCTGATCAGCTTGGCATTGAACATGTTTATGCTGACGTTCTACCAGCGGACAAAGTCGCCGTATTGTCGCAATTGAAAGGTCAGTCTAAGCAGATTGCTTTTGTTGGTGATGGAATAAACGATGGGCCTGCTTTGGCGCATGCGGACGTTGGCATTGCACTTGGAACTGGCACTGACGTCGCGATTGAGAGTGCCGATGTGGTCCTGATGTCTGGTGATCTGATGGGGATTGTGGACGCATTTGAAATATCCCAAAAGATAATTCATAATATTAAGCAAAACTTATTTTGGGCGTTTGGATACAATGTGGCTTTGATCCCGGTCGCGGCAGGAATTTTATACCCAAGCTCAGGAATTTTGTTATCACCGATGTTAGCTGCAGCGGCGATGGCTGCGTCGTCGTTGTTTGTTTTGAGTAATGCCCTAAGATTGCGATTTATAACAGCATCTGGGGCGG
>JAPKEA010000038.1 GCA_028822275.1 Planktomarina sp.
GCCGGCTTTTGCTTGTGATCCCAACACTTTTGGGTGTGATGATTGTTAATTTCGCACTGATTCAATTTATCCCTGGAGGACCTGTTGAGCAGGTGTTGGCGCAGCTTGAAGGTGAGGGTGATGTGTTTGCCGCTATTACAGGTGGGGCGGATGCTGGAATCGATGTAGAAGAGGCAAGTGAACGCTATGCAGGCGCCCGAGGGCTCCCGGCTGAATATATAGAACAACTTGAGCGAGAATTTGGTCTAGATAAGCCCCCATTAGAACGCTTTCTGAACATGATGTGGAAGTATATGCGTTTTGATTTTGGTGAAAGCTATTTCCGCTCCATTAAAGTTACCGACTTAGTACTCGAAAAGATGCCAGTTTCTATTTCACTAGGGCTGTGGTCGACATTGATTGTTTATTTGGTTTGTATTCCATTGGGGGTGCGCAAAGCCATGCGAGATGGGAGCAGATTTGATACCGTGACCAGTGGCTTGATTATTGTGGGCTATGGCATTCCCTCGTTTCTCTTTGCAATCATGCTTTTGGTCTTGTTTGCAGGCGGATCGTATTGGCAGATTTTTCCACTCCGCGGATTGACCTCAAATGGCTGGGAGGACTTGAGTATTTTGGGCAAAATTGGTGATTATTTTTGGCATATGGCGTTGCCTATTTTAGCGTCTGTGATCTCAGGGTTTGCAACTTTAACTTTACTTACAAAAAACTCGTTTTTGGACGAAATTCGTAAACAATATGTAGTGACGGCGAAAGCAAAAGGTCTAACTGAAAACAGAGTGTTGTTTGGGCATGTGTTTCGTAACGCAATGCTGATTGTAATTGCGGGATTTCCAAGCCTGTTTATTGGCGTTTTTTTTGGGGGGTCTCTATTTATTGAAACGATTTTCTCATTGGATGGCCTTGGACGTCTTGGCTTTGAAGCTGCAATAAGTCGGGATTACCCAGTAATGTTTGGGACCCTGTTTGCTTTTGGTTTACTGTCTCTCGTTGTTGGAATTTTGTCTGACCTGATGTATGTTTTCATAGATCCACGTATAGATTTTGAGGCCCGGGGATGATTGCCATTTCACCTCTTAATCGTCGGCGCCTAATGAATTTCCGTAAAAATCGTCGAGCTGTTTGGTCACTTTGGATTTTCGCAATCCTGTTTGGCCTAAGTCTAGTAGCTGAATTTCTTGCCAACGATAAGCCTATTCTGGTTAACTATCGCGGCGATCTTTATAGCCCTGTAATAAAATTTTATCCGGAGACCACCTTTGGAGGGGATTTTAAAACTGAGGCGACCTATCGAGACCCTGAGGTTAAATGTTTAATCAAAACTGGCGGCCTGGAAATGTGCTTTGATGATCCTGAAAGATACATCGAAGCTGCTGATAATGGTGAACTAGATACAAAAACTGTTGGCTTCAAAAAGGGTTGGATGATTTGGCCGCCCGTTCCCTATAGCTATGATACGCCAAATGACTTGGGTCGTTCTGCGCCGTCTCCGCCTGACTGGGATCATTTGCTGGGTACTGATGATACGACGCGGGATGTTTTGGCGCGGGTTATTTATGGGTTTCGCCTGTCCATTCTATTTGCTTTGGTTGTTACAGTGTTTGCTTCAATAATTGGCATTATTGCAGGAGCAATACAGGGATATTTTGGTGGTTGGTTGGATTTGCTTTTCCAGCGGTTTCTTGAAATCTTTAGTGCGCTTCCCTCGTTGTATGTGATCATCATTTTAACTGCTATTTTGGGTCGAAGTTTTTGGTTACTGGCGATTTTATCGATTATCTTCGGATGGCCAGCTCTGACTGGGCTGATACGGGCAGAATTCTTTCGCGCTCGGAATTTTGAATACGTTCGTGCTGCTGAAGCGCTTGGGGTTAATAATTGGACGATAATGATGCGCCACATTCTTCCGAACGCTATGGTTGCGACGCTTACGTTTTTGCCGTTCATTGTTACCGGTGCAATCTCAACTTTAGCTGGCCTGGATTTTCTGGGATTCGGATTGCCCTCGTCTTCACCATCACTGGGTGAGCTATCGCAGCAAGCGAAATTGAATCTTCAATCCCCGCACCTTGGATTCACTGCGTTTTTTGTCTTCACAATTATGCTTTCACTATTGGTTTTTATTTTTGAAGGTGTGCGGGATGCTTTTGATCCGCGGAAGGTTTTTCAATGAGTTTGCTCAGTGTCCGGGACTTACAGGTTGATTTCAGCTACGATGGACAAATCAGTAGGGCCGTTAAAGGCGTCTCCTTTGACATAGCCCATGGGGAAACTGTTGCCGTGGTTGGAGAATCGGGTTCTGGTAAATCTGTAACAGCACTTGCAACAGTAGGCCTGTTGCCGGAAAGTGCTGTTGTTCGTGGCTCCGTGCTTTATCAGGGTGAAGAAGTGCTTGGCGCTTCGGAAACCACCTTAAGGCGTATTCGTGGTAATGACATAAGTTTTATTTTCCAAGAGCCTATGACGTCCCTTAATCCGTTACATACGATTGAGAAACAATTGGGTGAAAGCCTATCGGTCCATCAAGGATTGAACGGCGAGCCATTAACAAAAAAAATTATTGAGTTACTTATTAAAGTGGGTATCCCGGACCCAAAGATGCGTCTGAAGTCCTATCCACATCAACTTTCAGGCGGGCAACGACAACGTGTCATGATCGCCATGGCACTTGCGAACGGGCCAGAATTGTTGATTGCAGATGAGCCTACGACTGCGCTTGATGTAACGATTGAGTCGCAAATTCTTGAGCTACTGGCTGATCTTAAACGCACTGAGGGCTTAAGTCTCCTGTTTATAACCCATGACTTAAGTGTTGTACGAAAGATAGCGGATCGTGTGGTTGTGATGCAGCATGGTGAAGTTGTTGAAAGTGGTTCGACCAAAAAAATCTTTGGGTCACCATCACACCACTATACAAAGCTGTTGTTGGACGCTGAAACGATTGGAACCCCGAGCCCTGTGCTGGCAGATGCCCCAGAATTGTTAGAGACACAAAACCTTAAAGTCTGGTTCCCTATTCAGCGTGGCTTACTACGCAGAACAGTTGGCTATGTCAAAGCCGTGAATGACGCTACTTTGTCTGTGCGTGCAGGTGAAACCTTGGGTGTAGTAGGAGAGTCGGGCTCTGGAAAGACATCCCTAGCTTTAGCTATTATGCGTTTGATTGAGTCTGAAAACCGCATTTCATTTATGAACCATGATATTGCGCGGGCAGGCAGGCGAAAAATGCGCCCGTTTCGATCGGATATGCAAATCGTTTTCCAGGATCCATTTGGTAGCCTTAGTCCACGAATGTCTGTGATGGAGATTATCTCTGAAGGCCTGACAGTGCACAAAAAATTGAGTAAAAAAGATCACCGCACCTCTGTATCTGAGATTTTGCAAGAGGTCGGCTTGGATCCTGAAACCATGGATCGTTACCCGCACGAGTTTTCGGGTGGGCAACGTCAAAGAATCGCAATAGCTCGCGCGATGATTTTGCGACCAAAATTTGTTGTATTGGACGAACCAACATCAGCTCTAGATCGGACTGTCCAGGTTCAAATTGTCGAGCTTCTGCGAGGTCTGCAAACAAAATATCAGTTGGGTTACCTGTTTATCAGTCATGATCTTAAAGTAGTGCGTGCTTTATCGCACAAGGTCCTCGTGATGAAAGATGGAGACATCGTGGAATATGGATCTGCGTCAGCTGTGTTCGATGCTCCAAAACATTCATATACTCAAACTCTTCTTGCAGCGGCTCTTGGCTGAAACGCTATAGAGCGAAGTCGAAGGTCACAGGTGTTAAACTGTCAATCTCAACACGGCATTTCTCGCCTGGTGCGACGGGGCCTACGCCTTCAGGTGTACCGGTCATGATGACGTCACCTTGCGCTAACTCTATAGTTGTAGAGAGGGCCACAATAATTTCTTCTGTAGACCACATCATCATATCTAGCGTTGATGATTGGCGGAGGGTTTCATTCACAAAACAACGAATGCCTGCTGTGCTTGGCATTTCACATCCACGATGCACTTGACCAATGATGGCGCTGTTGTCGAATCCTTTGGACATATCCCAAGGCCGCCTCTGAGCCTTGGCTATAGTTTGCAAATCACGACGCGTAAGGTCATTTCCAGCAGCAAACCCAAAAATATGATTTTTAGTATCCTCTAACTTAATATTTGAGCCACCATTTGAAATTACAACAACGAGCTCAGCTTCATGATGCAAATCATTAGTCTGTGGTGGATAGGGCAAAGTAGTGCCCGTCTTCACAATAGAATCTGCAGGTTTAGTGAAGAAAAAAGGTGGGTCACGTTCATCGTTTCCCATTTCTCGTGCATGGGCAGCGTAATTGCGACCAACGCAAAATATGCGACGTACTGGAATACGAACGTCACTCTCAAAAATTTCTAGGGTTGATATCACAGCAGGAAAGGAAAGGTTTTTCATAACATAAGGGTGCTCCAAACACGCGAGATGCGCAAGTTTGGTTTTATTGAGGCGCAACCAGAATGCAGACTAATTGTCGCGCATGTAGTCGTCGACATGTCAAGTCAGCGCGTTCACGAGTCAGGCCTTTGAAGAGCGCCTCGAACCCGGTAGTACGGGTTTTTACAACACGGCTGGCCCCGTCCAGTGTCCCCATTTCAGCCAGGGCTGTGCGAAGCAAAGTGCGTTCTGCGGAACCTTTTGATTGGTATTTTCCAATGCTGATTGTCCAATTTCCCTCTGCCTGTATTGCCAACCGAGCCACAGTTTTAGCTTGAGCTGGCTTGCTAGTGGGTAAAAACCGACTTGGACGCGCTTTGGGGGAGGGTGTTTTATTTTTTGGTGCTAATGCGGAATATTTTAGTATTTCTGTTGTTGGAGCCACTAAAATAATGCTTTCGGATGGGGTTGCCAATTCATTAAGCACTTGTTCGACGACAGATGTGTCATCTGATGGCCGCATTTTGGGACGCAATGACCTTTTAACTGCGGTCATTTGGCGGGTTGTCTTACCAATAACTCCGCCATCCGCAGTATATTTATAATCTGGTAGCTTTGGCTTAATATAATTCACAGATGAAGGAGCGCGCTTGAAGCCCATATTTAAGAGCTCTGCAATCCGCTTGTTGCGTGAGGCGGTGGATCTACCACCAAAAACGGTTGCAATGATGCGTTCACGCCCGCGCTTTGCTGAAGCAACCAAATTAAATCCAGCGGCATTGGTGAAACCCGTCTTAATTCCATCAGCTCCCCTATAAGCGCTCAGAAACCGTCTATTAGTATTGCGCACAGTTTTTACCGTGGTCTCGGCTTGGCGTCGGGAAAACAAATTGTAATAGTCTGGATAGTCATAGATCATGTGCCGACCTAATATTGTCATGTCCCGTGCAGTCGAAAGATGAGCGCGATTGGTTAGGCCGTGGGCGTTCCTGAATGTAGTTTTTTTCATTCCCAAAGCTTCGGCTGTCCTCGTCATTCGTCTCGCAAAAGCTTTTTCAGATCCAGAAATTGCCTCACCGATGGCAGTTGCCGCGTCGTTGGCCGACTTGATTGATGCTGCGCGGATAAGGTAGCGTAGTTTAATTTTTTGACCGCGTCGCAATCCCAGCTTTGAGGGTGGTTCCGCTGCTGCATTCGCTGAAATTGTAACCTTAGTATCAAGCGAAATTTCGCCACGTTCAACCGCCTGGAACGCTATGTACAGCGTCATCATTTTAGTCAAAGAGGCGGGATGTAGGCGTGTGTCGGCGTTGCGAGAATGGTAAACTGTACCGTTGCGTGCATCCATGACAACAGCTGCGTAGGGCGCAGAAAAGGCTGACGATACAGGCGCCACGACCATACAAATAATCGCCAAAACATACTGAATAAGACGTTGCTTCACGTCTGCCGCCTCATCATAACTGCCCGCCGGGTTTTTCCCGTGCTTCGCTCTGCACAACTCTAGCATAACCAAATTAACTTTAGAACTGGATAAATGTCTAAATTTGCATGTTATATTCGTGGTAGAATTTCCAAAACATCTTGGAATCGAATAGCTTCGTGAAAGCTAGGGTGTGATGTTGGTGGGTTGGCTTTTTCCATATCCCAACCATATTTCGTAGGAATATAAATTGCGGCCGCCCCGATCTCGAGAGCGGGAACGATGTCGGATTTGAGTGAATTTCCCACCATAGCGGCCCGAGGTGCGTCTCCCCCAAAAATACGACGGTAGGTTTGGGGTTCTTTCTCACTGACGATTTGAACATCATCGAAAAAATCGGCTAATCCTGATTGAGCTAGTTTTTGCTCTTGATGAAGTAAATCCCCTTTTGTAATTAAAACAAGATGGTAGCTCTCTGCTAGCTTGGGAAGGCTTTCTGCTACGCCAGGCAGTAAGCGTATAGGATGGTTCAGCATATCTTGACCCATCCGTAAAATATTATGAATCACATGTGCAGGTATTTTGGCCTCTGAAACCTCAATCGCCGTTTCTACCATCGACAGCATGAATCCCTTGATACCGTAGCCATAGCTATCCAAATTCTGTCGCTCAGTTGCCAAAAGTTTCTCATGTAAATGGCTGGCTGTGATATACTTTGAGAGGAGATCTGCAAATCGATCTTGCGTTAGGTGAAAAAACTCTTCGTTTTGCCAAAGTGTGTCATCTGCATCTAGCCCCAGAATTTTGATACTGCTACGCACAACTGACCCTTTCAATTAACTCCATGAGTTTTATATACTGTCCTAAAGCCTCCCGATAGGGTTCTAAGGATGAAGGGTAGAATTTTGACTTTAAATTGGACTATGACCGACGATACGCCAAGTTCTGACGACGATCTTGGTGTCGTATTGGAGACCCGACCAAAAACTAAACGCCCTCCTCTTTACAAGGTAATGATTCTTAATGATGATTTTACTCCTATGGAATTTGTGATCATGATCCTGGAGCGTTTTTTTAAGATGACACATCAGGAAAGCTTTGACCTTATGATTACAGTTCATAAAAAAGGACTCGCTGTTATTGGTGTTTTCAGCCATGAAATCGCAGAAACAAAAGTATCTCAAGTTATGGAAATTGCCCGCCAGCATGGGCATCCTTTGCAATGCACTCTAGAAAAAGAGTAATGCTGTGACGCGTCTTGCTCTTGCCTTTGCAACTGGTTTGCCAAAACCTGCTGGTCCAACTGTCGTTATATATCCTAACTCACAATTCGATCTTGTCGATCTTGTTAATGTGCAAATTGTACACCCGTTTCACCCAATCAACCGTGTTTGGAGTGATCGTAATTTAAAGACAACAGTAATGCTGCCTGCTGCACATTATGATCTAGCAGTAGTCTGTTGCACTCGGTCAAAGAAACAAACAGCTGACCTTATTGCTCAAGCCGCTCACTGCGCTGATATTGTAGTTGTAGATGGCCAAAAAACAGATGGTATTGAAAGCCATTATAAGGCGTTGCGCAAACAATTGGATGTCAATGGCACTATTACGAAAGCGCATGGTCGCTTGTTTTGGTTTGCTGGGACTGATTTGGGCCATATGCGTTCAAAGCTGCAGGTCGTGGACGGATTTACCACGCAGGCTGGTGTTTTCTCGGTTGGGTCTATCGATGATGGATCCGAACTACTGGTTCAATCTTTGCCGAAGGATATGGTTGGAAATATTGCGGACTTGGGTGCAGGTTGGGGCTATTTGTCGTCTAAAATTCTTGGCTGTGAAGCTGTGACCAATATTGATTTGGTTGAGGCCAACCATATTGCTCTTGAATGTGCAAAACTCAATGTTGCCGATCAAAGGGCTAATTTTCATTGGGCTGATGCCACACAATGGGTCGGTTGTTATGATGCGGTTGTCATGAACCCCCCTTTCCACACAGGACGTGTCGGTGATATTGATTTGGGCCGTTCATTTATAGCTGTGGCCGCACGTATTTTGAGGTCCAAAGGTGCACTTTATATGGTTGCTAACCGGCATTTGCCGTATGAAATTTTTTTAAATCAATGCTTTGGTAAAGTTGTTGAGCAGCCAGGAGACGCTCGATTTAAGCTCTTCCATGCCACTCGCCCAAAACGTAAGTAACCGTTAAACTCATTTAGAATCGCAACCACAGGAAAACGCTATGTCTTTTTCAGTAGCAGGCAAAACAGCAATAGTAACCGGAGCCGCCAACGGCGTTGGCTTGGCCATAGCGCGCCACCTGCTAGATGCTGGTGCAAATGTAGTTTTTGCAGATAAGGATGAAGCACGTCTGCGAGATGAGGTGGGTGATCTCAGCGACGAAGGCAGCAACATGCGTTATTTTGCTGGAGACCTGCGTGAGAAACTAACCATTGCAAATCTGTTGTCCGCAACGCTTGATGCTTTTGATAAGGTTGATATTTTAGTTAACGCTGCCCGTCAGGTCACAACGAGTAGCCCACTAGATCCTGAGGATGAAAGCATGTCAGTCATGCTGGATCAAAATTTGCTTTCCAGCCTGAAGCTTTCACAGTTAATTGCGCGTCGCATGATCAAGCAAGGTAAGGACTCCGAAGAAAGCTGTATTGGAACAATTATCAATCTGTCAAATATTGCAGCGCAAAGGACGCAATCTAATTTAATGGCATTTTCGGTAAGCTGCGCGGCATTAGATCAGATGACGCGCTCTTTGGCTGTGAGCCTCGCACCAGAGAGGGTCCGAGTGAATGCTGTGGCTTTTGGGTCTGTTATGTCGGCTTCATTGCAGGATAATTTACGTGAGCACCCTGAACATCGTGAAGCAATCCTGGCGGCCACGCCACAAGGCCGAATTGCGGGCCCTCGTGAGGTTGCGGAGGCCGTACAATTTTTGGCTTCAGATAGCTCGTCATTTGTGACTGGTGAAATCTTAACAGTTGATGGGGGGCGCAGCCTTTTAGATGCTGTTCTGTCCACTTCTTTGCATTGAGCTGTTAAATGATGGAAGAATTTTCTCCGCAAAAAGAGAAAGTGAGCGCATGGTTCCGAAACTTGCGTGATGATATAGTTTTGGCCTTTGAAGGCTTGGAACATCAGTTTGTGTCAGAAAGACCTGAAGGCTGTTTCGAGTTAAGTGAAACAAAACGCACTTCAGACGATGGCGCTGATACAGGTGGTGGATTGATGAGTGTGATGCGTGGTGGTCGTGTTTTCGAAAAATTAGGTATAAATATTTCAACAGTCTACGGCACTTTAAGTGCACGCGCGCAGGAGGCGATGGCAGCTCGCAAAGAAGTCCCAGGCATGCGAGATGATCCGCGATTTTGGGCAGCAGGAATATCGCTTGTGGCGCATATGCAAAATCCCCATTGCCCAGCGGTTCATATGAATACTCGCATGTTTTGGACTCCTGATGCCTGGTGGTTTGGAGGCGGCTCAGATTTAAACCCCTGTATTGAGTACGCTGAGGATACCGAGCAGTTTCATTCTGTACTTGAAGCCTATTGCAATCCCCATGGCGCTGACCTGTATCCCCGTTACAAAGCTTGGGCGAATGAATATTTTTATGTGCCGCATAGGAAATGTACACGCGGAGTGGGTGGAATTTTTTATGATGATCATTGTAGCGGTGATTGGGCTAAAGACTTTGCTTTAACCCAAGATGTGGGCCGGGCGTTTCTACCTGCATATTTGCCTTTAATTAAAGCACGTCTAGGCCAAGCTTGGACGGAAGCAGATCGCGAGAAGCAACTCCTCCATAGAGGCCTTTATGCTGAATATAACTTGCTTTATGATCGTGGGACGCGTTTTGGCCTCGAGACAGGCCATGATCCGGACGCAGTCTTGATGAGCCTCCCACCTTTGGCAAAGTGGACTTAATAGATACAATAGTTATGCGCCATCAGTTTTGCAGCTGTCTTGTTATTTTGTAAAATGTGGAGCCTAAGGCTTGGGGCCGTACAGTTTAAGTTAAGCGCTGTTCCGGACTGTATCAATCATTAATTGGACATTTTTAGGATCTGCGTCGGGTGTAATCCCGTGGCCCAGATTAAAAATATGCGGCCCGCCACTCAGTGATTTCACAATCGCCTTGGTGTCATCAATCAACGCTTGCCCTCCGGACACCATGTGGTGTGAGGCAAGGTTGCCTTGAACACATCCATCTTTCTGGAGGTGTTTCGCAACCCATGCTGGTGAAATGGAGTTGTCAATTGCAACACAATCAGCACCCGTTTTCTGAGCAAAGCCAATATAGTTTTTTCTCGCTTCCCGCGGAAAAGCGATGATTGGAGTGGTTGGATGCTTGGCTTTAAGTGCTGAGATTATCCGCTTGGTTGGTTCAAGTGCAAAGTCCGTAAAGTCATCACCTTTCAAAGATCCAGCCCAGCTGTCGAAGAGTTTAATAACTTCGGCGCCTGCCTGAACTTGCTGTGAAAGATATTCAATTGTTGTCTCTGTCAAAAGATTAATAAGTGCTTCGAACACCGGTCGATCTGTTGATTTCAGGAGATGTGCCGGAGCCTGATCAGGAGTGCCTTTACCTGCAATCATGTAGGTGGCAACTGTCCATGGAGCCCCGGCAAAACCGATTAGAGTGGTTTCTCGAGGCAGTGCCTGGGAAAGGTTCTTCACTGTTTGATAAATTGGTGCCAATTGATTATGGATATCGTCTTTGCCTTTGAGCTGCGCAAGGTCCCTGGCGTCCGTTACGGTCGACAGTCTTGGGCCTTCACCTGCAACAAACCAAAGATCAGCGCCCAAAGCCTGTGGTAACAAAAGAATGTCTGCAAATAAAATCGATGCATCAAACCCATATCTTCGAATGGGCTGCAGTGTCACTTCTGTTGCGAGATCTGAATTGTAGCAAAGAGACAGAAAATCTCCAGCTTTTGCCCGTGTTGCGCGGTATTCAGGTAAATACCGTCCAGCCTGCCTCATCATCCAAATTGGTGGTGTTGGCAGCTTTTCGCCCGCCAATGCGCGCATGATAGATTTGTTCTTTTTCATGATCCTCGTTCCCAAGCTAGCGTCAATAAGTCAAGCCGGCTTCTCTTGAAAGCTGCGTCATGCCGCAGTAGACCAGATTGATGAAAGATATTTTACCATCTGAACTGTTGAAAATTGGAACGCGTGGTTCGCCGCTTGCCCTCGCGCAAGCTGCAGAGACACGTGCTCGTCTGATGGCTGCTTGGGATTTGCCTGAAAGTGCCTTTGAGATCGTAGTCATCCAAACGTCAGGGGATCGCATCCAAGACCGACCATTGCGGCTGGTGGGGGGCAAAGGGCTCTTTACTAAAGAGATTGAAGAACAGCTGTTGGATGGACGCATTGATATCGCAGTCCACTCAATGAAGGACATGCCAACCCATCAGCCTGATGGTTTGGTTTTGGACACATACTTGCCACGAGAAGACGTACGGGATGCTTTTGTTTCTCCAACTATGCTAAATATTTCTGAGCTGCCGCAAGGGGCACGTGCTGGCACCTCAAGTTTGCGCAGACGTGCACAGCTTTTAAATTTCCGACCTGATCTTGAGGTTGTAGAATTCCGTGGAAATGTACATACGCGCCTGAAAAAACTTGAAAACCGTTTAGCCAGCTGCACTTTCCTGGCGATGGCGGGTTTAAACCGACTGAATGTTACTGGTATAGGTGCCAATGCGATCGATACTGAAGATATGCTGCCCGCTGTCGGGCAAGGTGCGATCGGAATTGAAAGGCGCTCAGCTGACGAGGTGACTGGGAATTTTTTAAAACCTCTAAATGACGTAGAAACTGAAAAACGGTTAGTAGTGGAGCGCGCATTTTTGGCCACTCTTGATGGATCTTGTCAAACCCCCATTGCTGGACTGGCTGTAATTGAAGGCAGTGAGCTAATTCTACGAGGTGAAGTACTGCGTCCTGATGGTACTGAAAAGCTAAGCGGTATACGCATTGGCTCGATCGCTGATGGGGTAGATATGGGTCATGATTTGGCTACATATCTTTTGTCGCAAGCTGGTCCTGACTTTTTCAGCTGGCGTTAATCTGGGTAGACTTTTCCAGGGTTCATTAAATTTGTTGGGTCAAGGGCTGTCTTGATCGCGCGCATCATTTCTAGCGCGACAGGATCTTTGCGCCGAGCCATTGAATTGCGCTTGGACAGTCCAATGCCATGCTCTGCGGAAAAGCTACCGTTCAGGGCCAAAACCACATCTTCGATAGCTTCTGTGATTGGCTCTTTGAAAACGCCACTATGGTCTGAGGGATGAAATGTGTAGTGAAGATTCCCATCACCAAGGTGCGAAATAAAGAATTCATTTCCTTTTGGATCTATTTTTTGCACTCTTTCAGAGACCATATCCAAAAATTTGGGAACATCATCTAATGGTACTGATACGTCAGTATCTATAGCGCCCTCCTGCCCAATAGATATCTCAGCGGCTGCTTCGCGGCGCTCCCACATCACGCGCCTTTGTTCCTCGTTGAGTGCTATTACGGCGTCTTGCGCGGTATCGGCTCCAATCATTTCCATTAAAGCTTTTTCAAGAATACCTTGCAACTTAGGGGTTCCAGCTCCGTCTTGTTCTAGGTCTGATTCCCGTGTCGTACCAATTTCGACAAGAATGTTAACTTCATGTGGACTGTCCAAGGGCTCGGCTGCACCTTCAATTTTAGAAATATGCCGTTCGATGTACCTGCGAGGCATGAATTCGAAAGCTTCAACGCAGCCACCTGTTTCATTCTGCAGGCGGTTTAGAAGTGGTAAGCTATCTTGTAGTGTCCTAAGACCAACCATTGCAGTCGCATATGCCAATGGTTTGCGATACAGCCGCAGAACTGCAGCAGTAATTATGCCCAAGGTGCCCTCTGAACCGATAAAAAGATGTTTAAGATTAAGGCCCGTATTGTCTTTGCGAAGTTCAGACATGAGGTTCATCACTCTGCCATCTGCTAGAACAACTTCAAGCCCAAGGCAGAGGTCTCGAGTATTTCCATAACGCAAAACATTGGATCCGCCAGCATTAGTGGACAAATTTCCCCCAATCATTGCAGATCCACGCGCGCCGAAGACTAGTGGAAATACCAAATCATATGCGTTCACTGCTTGGTGAATAGAATCGAGGATAGCGCCGCTTTCAACAATCGCAATTTGGGCATTAGGTTTTATTTCTCGGATTGTGTTCATTCTGTCTAAACTGATCATAATAGCATTGTGCGCCTTAGTAGCACCCGTCAAACCAGTGTTGCCGCCCACAGGCACCATCGCTACGCCAGCTGAAGAGCAGGTGCGCGCAACCATCTGAACTTGCTCTGTATTTTTTGGCCTCACCACTGCTAAAGGTTCCCACTGATAGGCCTTTGTCCAGTCCTGTTTCCATGGTGCAGCATCATCGCCAGTCACAACATATTTGTCGCCCAAATTAGCGCGAATTCTATCTATGATATCCATGGATAGAAATAGATAGAAAAATTACAATTTTACAAGTGATATTCATGCTTGACGGGGGTCTAAGGTTTGCCTATCCACCTCGTGCAGTGGCGGTATAGCTCAGTTGGTTAGAGCAGCGGAATCATAATCCGCGTGTCC
>JAPKEA010000402.1 GCA_028822275.1 Planktomarina sp.
CATAACAAAAGGCATCGCCACAGAATTGCGTAGGCTGGCTCACCATTTTGATGAAAGAGAGGATAAATTATGACCAATAAAATAAATGGAATTGAAGCAATCGCAATAGCCGCAACATTCGTTCACGAAAACCCCGAAATCCAACCAAAAGATAGTCGTAGAATAATGGCAAAAATGCTTGAGCCAATGATCGAAGAGCTATTCGGCAGCGATTACGAACCATATGAAGATCAGGAGTATAAATTATGATCATTAAATCTTGGCAATTCAAAGGATTTATGAGTGCAGAAATGCCGCCAGAATGGCTGAAGCCAGAATGCTCAAAACGTGCGGGAAGCGCACACCTGTGGATACACACGCAGGAAGGTGAGACGGGCGCAGCGTCAGGGCAGTGGGTCGCCGTCAACCTACGAGGCCACGTCAGCATACACAACACAAAACCCGATGGCTGGGGCAGGGAGGTTATCGCAGGGGCTGCTTTCGTGGTGCTTGTCGCGGCTGTCCTAATAATTATGTTGGCGATGTAATGGAGGACTTTAATGTAAAAATCACCGTCAGGAATAATAGATTGCTACAGGCAATCCGTAAAAAATATGAATCCGTGGCAGAATTGTCGAGAAAAATGGGCCGAAGTCAGGGGGCAGTTAACGCTCTCGTAACTATGAAAATTAAACCTATAAACGAAAAAGGCTGGACAAACCTTGCGTTTGATGTCGCCGCAATGGTCGGAAAAGAGCCAGTGGAAATATGGCCAGAACACTTGCAAGATATCAGGCTATCAACATCAACGTCCGAATTTACTATCGATATGGATGGCGTGAAACAAATAATGTCAGACAACTCAACAGAGAAAATGATAGCCCACTCGCAAGTGTTGCAGCAACTTGATACTCGACTAACCGACAAGCAGAAAAAAGTAATAGATATGCGCTTCAAACAAAATATGAGCCTAGAAGAAACTGGAAAATCTTTAGGATTGAGCCGTGAGCGCGTAAGGCAGATCGAATGCAAGTCTTTACGAATGATGAAATATGATGCCAAGGTTAATGGATACCTAACGTCAGACAAAATTCATGGTAGAGTTAGTGGATATAAAAAGACTGACAAAGGGTGCGAACTGTTTGATTGAGTAAGCCCCGCTTCGGCGGGGTTTTTTACTATAGGAACGACAACCCTTTTTTTTAATTTAATTTTGCATTATATAGAAACAACAGGAGGGCCGCATCATGGCGAAAAAAACAACTGAGAAAAAGCCAATGGGCAGGCCACCGTTTAAGGTATCAGATGAAGTGCTGGCAAACGCCACACGGTATATGTCGCAGGGTCTAAACGTCGATCAGTGCGCCAGAATGCTGGGCATTAGCAAGTCCACATTGATGCTTCATCAATCCAACAATTCGGACTTATCGGACAGCTTAAAAAGGGGGAGGGTTCAAGGAATTGAGGCCGTGACCAATACGCTGTTCAATAAAGCCGTCGAGGGCGACAACGTCTCAATGCTGTTCTGGCTCAAAAATAGGGGCGAGGGTGAGTGGGTCGAGAAAGTTGTCACCGACAACACAAACAAAAACACAACGCAATTAGACCTTACGAGGATATCCGATGAACAAATCAGTTCACTTGAAGCAGCTTTTGGGCAGCTTGACATTGGAACAGGTGAGAGCGGAGAAATATAAGCGAAGCCTGCATGAGTTTACGAAAGCCGCATGGCCGACGATTGAACCGGGTGTGCCGTTCAAAGATAATTGGCATCTTCAAGCAGTATCTGAACATCTTCAAGCAGTAAAAGAAGGCGAAATCAAGCGCCTGATCATCAACGTGCCGCCACGACACATGAAGTCAATCAGCGTGGCCGTGGCGCTGCCTGCGTGGACTTGGGCATCGCAGCCGTCTAAAAAATTCTTATTTGCGTCATACGCCGCCTCCCTGTCGATCAGGGATAGCACCAAGTGCCGAAGGCTGATCGATAGCCCGTGGTACAAGGCGCACTTCGGTGACAAGTTTAAGCTGACCGACGATCAAAACCAGAAGCAGCGGTTTGAAAATGATCAAACAGGCTATAGGATCGCCACCAGTGTCGGGGGCGCTTTGACTGGGGATGGGGGAGACATCATCTGTATCGATGATCCACACAACAGCGTGGAGGCCGACAGCAGCAAAGTCAGGGAGGGTGTGCTGGAGTGGTGGGATCAGGCCATGCAGACGCGCCTCAACGATCCGCAGACGGGCGCGTTTGTCATCATCATGCAAAGATTGCACGAACAAGACCTCACGGGACACATACTCGCCAATGAGCTAGGAGATGAGTGGGATCACCTATGCCTGCCTGCCAGATATGAGATCGGCCACCCAACGCCCAACAGATCAAGCCTTGGCTTCACAGACCCACGCACAGAGGAGGGGGAGCTTCTGTGGCCCGACAGGATGGATGAGAAGACCCTCACCAACCTAGAGCGGTCTCTTGGCTCCTACGCTGCCGCTGGGCAGCTACAGCAGCGACCCAGCCCCAAGGGCGGCGGGATACTGAAGGCGTCTTGGTGGGTTCCTTGGGAAAAAGAAGAGTTGCCAAATAATATTGAATACGTTTTGCAGAGTTACGACACTGCGTTTGAGACTAAGGAAACATCTAGCTATAGCGCCAGAACCACTTGGGGCGTGTTTAAGTATGAGGGCTATGACTG
Source organism: Planktomarina sp. (assembly GCA_028822275.1). Classification (GTDB taxonomy): domain Bacteria; phylum Pseudomonadota; class Alphaproteobacteria; order Rhodobacterales; family Rhodobacteraceae; genus Planktomarina. The sequence continues at coordinate 2,682 of JAPKEA010000402.1, forward strand.
CTTGATCGTTCTTGATATGTGGTACGACAGAGTTAATTTCCCAGAGCTTTTAAAGCTGGCGCAAGCATCTTATGACGAATGGACTCCCGACGCGGTTTTGATCGAGAAGAAAGCAAGCGGAGCCAGTTTGATTCAGTCTTTACGCATGGCGGGTGTTCCTGTGTTGGCTTACAGCCCTGATCGAGACAAGGTTGCCAAGGCTCATGCTAGTTCTGCATTGCTGGAAGATGGCAGGATATATTACCCTAAACGCAA
>JAPKEA010000403.1 GCA_028822275.1 Planktomarina sp.
CCAACTTTGCTGAAACATATTATTATTTAACAATCCCGCTCATGATAATCATTCATGCAGGATTTCTAGCCTATGAGATGGGCTCCTCTCGCGCGAAGAATGTTTTGTCGTCGGGCGTAAAAAACATTCTTGCGTTCGCCTTCATGATCCCAACCTTCTATTTCTTTGGGTGGTGGGTTTATTGGGGCTTTCCAACTGGCCTAACTCTTAGTGAAGGCCCAATGGGCATCTCTGGTGCCGCTTATGCAAGTTCTATTGCTTGGGGTTGGGGTCCATCAACCGCTGCTATGGGTCCTAATATTGCGGATCAAGCATCTGGCGTGTTTTTTGGGGCCTTTGCAATGTTTGCGGCAACAACAGCTTCAATTATGTCAGGTGCAGTGATCGAGCGGATCCAAACCGTTGGTTTTGTTATCCTAGCAATCGTACTTGGTTCATTTGCATGGGTTGTTGCGGCGGCCTGGGGCTGGCACGCAGATGGCTGGCTTGTTACGCAATGGGGTGTTCATGACTTTGGCGCAGCAGGCCTAGTGCATGCAGTTGCAGGCTTCTTCGCTCTTGGGGTGCTGATGCACTTAGGCCCGCGAATAGGTAAATTTAATTTGGATGGTACTGCAAATCACATTGCAGGTCACAATATGCCATTAACGGTTACCGGTTTGATGCTTATCATTGTGGGTTTCTGGGGCTTCTTGATGGCGTGCGTCATCGTTCCTGGTGAAGCCTGGTCGTGGTTTGCGGATAAGCAATCAACGATCTATGGAACTCCGATTACATTGTCCGCTTTGGCCTTCAACATATTAATGGCAATTGCAGGTGGTATCATTGGGTCTTGGATTTGGACCAAAGATCCGTTCTGGATGATGTCTGGAGCACTTGCAGGTATTATCTCAACCGCTTCTGGTTTAGATATCTACTTCCCAGCAATGGCCTTCATAATTGCGGTTTCTGCAGGTATTATTCTTCAGCCATGCGCGAATTGGTTGGAACGTCGTGGTATTGACGATGCGGTTGGCGCTGTAACCGTTCATGGCACAATCGGACTTTATGGAGTAATTATGTTAGGTGTGTGGGGTTGGGGCTTCCCAGCACTGGCAATTGATAATGCCCCTGTGATCACACTTTATGGTCAAATAGTTGGAGCGATTGTATTTGGTTTGCTCGGCTTTGTTCCAGGTTATATCTGCGCTGGTATCTTGAAGTCGCTTGGTATGTTGCGGGTTCCTGCAGCGGCAGAAGAGGCGGGTTTGGATACTGTAAAAGTCCCTTCACAAGGCTACCCAGAAGGCATAGTGCCATCAGGCCCGGCTTCCAGCTAATTAATTTAAAGGAGAAATATGATGTTTCCATACGATACAGCAAATTGGTCAGTCGTTGACGGTAATATGTTCATGTTGGCTGACACAGTTTGGCCAGGCGTTTTCACAGCCATAGCTGCCGCAATTTGTGTTTGGGTCTTGGTTGCGGGTAACCGCTCTGAACAGGCGCAATACGAAAAAACTAAAAAGTAAGCTATTGCGAAAAGTTTTGACATTGAAAAGGGCGCACGCTTGCGCCCTTTTCGTATTTTTACTTCTGCAAGATATTATATAAGTACTGCCCAAGTTTATTTTCCCTGATAGGAAAAAATATTGCCCCTTAATATTGATTAATCCGATGATTTCAGTCTCAATAGAAACTGTAGATTGCAATACTTAAATAAAATTCTAGGAGAGCCAAAATGGCTATTATTTGGAGAAACTCTGCGCTGGCACATCGCCATGCTGAGATTGGTGGCGAATTAGAAGATTGGAATGGCATGGGCACAGCGTGGTTTTACGACCACACGCCTGAGCGTGCTAAATCTGATTATGAAACTATTCGCACAAAAGCTGGCTTGATGGATGTATCAGGCTTGAAGAAGTGCCATGTGATTGGACCAGATGCGGCGCATGTAATTGACCGCGTTACTACACGTAACGTCGAAAAAATTATGCCTGGTCGTTCTGTTTATGCTTGTATGTTGAATGACCAAGGCAAATTTATTGATGACTGCGTCATATACCGCTTGTCTTTAAACAGCTGGTTGGTCGTGCATGGTACTGGTACCGGCATGGAACAGTTATCCGCAGTTGCAGCATCCAAAAATTGCGCTGTTTTGTTCGATGATGATATCCATGATATGTCTTTGCAGGGTCCCGTTGCCATTGATTTTCTGTCTAAACATGTTCCAGGCATTTCAGATTTAGCTTATTTTGGAATCATGCAAACAAAGCTGTTTGGCCGTCCAGTGATGATTTCTCGTACTGGCTACACCGGGGAGCGTGGGTATGAGATATTCTGCGCCCGTAAGGACGCAGTCCATCTTTGGGATTCAATTCTATCCGAAGGTGCGGACATGGGAATAGGACCAGTCCAGTTCTCAACATTGGATTTACTTCGTACCGAAAGTTATTTGTTGTTTTATCCAGGCGATAACTCCGAAACCCATCCATTTGATGATGAACCATGTGGCGATACGCTATGGGAATTAGGTCTTGAATTTACAGTTTCTCCAGGCAAAACTGGCTTTATTGGTGCAGAAAATCATTATTCTGCTCAAGGTAAAGAGCGTTTTAAAATCTATGGGGTCAAATTGGATGGCGTAACTCCTGCCGATGAAGGTGCTGATTTGTTGCAAAATGGCAAACGCATTGGCGTGGTGACTTTTGGCATGCACTCGGAAGTAAATAACCATAATGTAGGCATCGCACGTATGCCAGTCGCATGTGCAACTCCGGGAACAGCGCTGACTGTTCGGAATGCAGATGGAACTGAGATTGCATGTATTGCGGCAGAAATGCCTTTTTATGACGAAGATAAATCAATCCGTACTGCAAAGGGCTGATTTAACTCAAAATGGTGCGCGGGCCTTGTCGGCGCACCAAATCGTTCATTAGTTAATTTGGGAGGCAGG
>JAPKEA010000404.1 GCA_028822275.1 Planktomarina sp.
GGGCGTCGCTTCCAGAATAAGATCCCTTAAAAGCGTGGACAGGAGTTCGCACGGTGTAATTTTTGTAAAAGAAGATTTACCTTGCCGTAAAAATAATCTATGCTCGTAACACTAAAAATTTGAAAAAGTACAGCGGATTCTCAATTAGAGGTGTAAATCGTCGCATGACGATGGGATTCCAAAAATAAGTACGGAGCTCTAATGGTGTTGGGCTTAAAAAAAAATTTTTTGAAGGATAATACAATGTCGAGTCCGAACCGCCTTAAGCAGAAGCTATCTATTAACCAAAAGCTGATTGTTACTTCAATTGCCGCCGCCCTAGGCCTAACTGGGGTTCCACTTGCGGTTGGGCAAGAGAAGTCTCTCGAGGAAGTGATCGTGACTGCGCGTCAGCGCGCAGAATCGAGCCAAGAGATTCCAATGATGATTCAAAGCCTGTCCGGTGAAGATCTGCAAAAGCAGGGGGTTACAACGCTTGAAGATTTTTCACGATTTATCGGAAGCCTCAACGTTCAAACTACCACACCCGGACAAAATACCATTGTGTTTCGAGGTGTAAGTGATGGCGGGGGTTTCTTAGTAGATCCGACGGCGGCGATTTATTTGGACGAGCAGGCGATGTCTATGACGTCCATGGCGCCTGACATCTACCCGGTCGATATTGCCCGCGTTGAAGCTTTGGCAGGACCGCAATCAACGCTGTTTGGTGCCTCGTCACAAACGGGCACAATCCGGGTGATTACTAACAAGCCAGATACCTCAGAGTTTAGCTCAAATATTGGCTTCGGAATGTCGTCGGTCAAGGGCGGTGGCACGGGGCATGATTTTGATGCAACGGTCAATATTCCACTTATCGACGATAAGTTAGCCATTCGAATGTCCGCATTCAGCGCCGAGGATGGTGGTTTTATCGACAGCGTACTCGGCACGACAGTAGTGGATGCAAACTCAGGGGCAGGTGGCCTAAAAACAAATGCGCGCGACGTGGAGCGTGATTTAAACAGCGTCGAATGGTCTGGCGCTCGGGTGCAAGCCCGATGGATTATGTCGGACGATTGGATGACTACCCTGAGCACCAATTATCAAAAAATTGACGCAAACGGCTTCAGCGATATGGATGAAACCGTTGGGGATCTGCAAACGATTAAGTTTTATGACGAGTTCCGAACCGATGAGTGGCAACAAACTAGTCTGGTGATTGAGGGCGATCTCGGCTTCGCACAATTGACCGTTGCCGCCTCATATTACGATCGTGAAACATTTTATCAGCACGATACCCAGAGCTATGCCGCTTATTTTATGTACACGATTGGCGCTTATTATGCGACCTATGACTTTGGCGCAGACCCCATTGGGTATCTCACAAACGACCAAGATAACAAGTCTAAAACTATCGAAGCACGGCTGACAGGAACCGGGGACAGAGTGAACTGGACGGCAGGATTGTTCTACATGGACTCAGATGAATCTTGGGAGTTCTACAGCTATGTTGATGACTACACCAGTTCACCTGCCTGGGCCACATGGAGTGCCTACGCGGCGTATGAGGGTATTACGCTTGCCCCCACGAATGCTTGGTGGTACTCAGATCAAGGCACAACACGAGAGGACAGCGCGGTGTTTGGTGAGATGGACATCAAACTATCTGAACGCCTTACTGCAATCGTTGGAGGTAGGTGGTACGAGGTCGATCGTACGATATCCTACAATAATGACAAACCAAAAGGCTACGTAGCGACCGCGGAAACCAACCGAAAAGCGAAAGATGATGGATTTCTACCAAAGTATGGCCTTCAGTTCAGCGTCACAGATGACGCAATGATCTATGGCCTCTACTCAGAGGGATTTAGAGTGGGTGGCACTAATCGTGGCAGGGGTGTGCCTACTCTCCCGGTGGCATATGACTCCGACATCATCGAAAATACTGAATTCGGCCTTAAATCGACGTGGATGGCGGGCAGACTTCAAATCAACGCTTCAATCTACGATATGAAATGGAAAGATATGCAACTTGAAGTTACCGACCCCAGCTTTAGTATAGGTGAACCCTGGCAGGCGGTCGTTGCTAATTTGGGGGACGCAGAGATCAACGGCTATGACCTAGATGTCATGGGATTAATTAACGACAACATCACCTTTGGTTTCAACATCACCAAAATTGATGATGCATTCGTTAGCCCCAACGCTTTGACCTACCCAGACGAACGATTCCCGGGGGGGCAAGCATCGCTGGGCTTGGCCGCAAAACAAAACCTCCCGATGTTCGCCGACACGTCCTACTCGCTCTACTTTGAGTATTCAGGAAAAATGGAGCTATTCGGCGGCGGCGATGGTTTTGTGAGATTGCAGCATAGCTATAACGGCGACTCTCTGAACCAATTAGATGATGGCTCAAATGCACCGAGGCAATCTCAAGGCGACTACAAGGTAACCGATGTTGTATTGGGTTACGATATGGGTGAATGGAAAGCGCAGCTGAGCTTAAACAATATCAGCGACGAACGGGGCGTTTCTTACAAAGACTCTACCGACTTTGACCCATTTTATGGGCGCAATAGTAACAACGTGATACGCCCACGAAACTTCAACATCACCTTTAGACGTTATTTTTAAGCAATATCACGGTTTAAAAAAGGCACGCATTGCGTGCCTTTTTTAATGCTGAAAATCTACCCGAACGGCCAAACCTCTAACCCATGCACTGCGTTGCGAATATCCATAGTTAGGTTAACCACCGCAATACGCTTCCCCGAGTCGATATCGTACAGACTAATTGTAGAGGGAGACGAACCTGCCGCAATAATCCGGTCGCTAACCGCACAAAGCCCCCGACCAAATGCCTGCCTCGCCACTTTGCTGCTATCAACTCCGTTAAACTCAAGTTCTTCAGGTTTATAAAATGGCACCTTGAGAGCAAGAGCTTGACCGCTT